>JASFKE010000121.1:0-8773 GCA_050118795.1 Desulfobacteraceae bacterium
GAGTTTAAAAAAATTGCTAACCGCACTGCTGGTAGTGTCATTTGTCATCTGCGCCAATGGCTGGGCAAAAACCCCAGACGAACTGGCCGCAGAATCCACCGCCTATTGCCTGTCCACAGCAACCACAAAACCGACCCCGGAAATGATCATGGCAAAAGTCGATCAAGCCGCAGGGATGCTCAAAAAGGAGGGCGCCGCCGCATTCCCGAAATTCATGGGCAAAGGCAGTGACTATCTATTTGCCGGCACCTATATCTGGATCAATGATCTCAACGGCGTCATTCTGATGCACCCCATAAAAAACAAGCTGGTGGGTCGCAACATGACCGGCATCAAGGATAGAACCGGAAAACGATTCATTGCCGTGGGGGTTCAACTGGCTGAAGAACAGGGATCGGGTTGGGTTGGCTACATGTGGCCGAAACCGGGTGAAAAGCAGGTCTCACCCAAAGTCTCCTATGTCAAAAAGGTTCGCACACCCGACGGTGATATGGTGCTGGGTTGCGGCGTTTACGGCATGGATGACCAACTCAGGGAAAAAGGCTATAAGGTCAATTGACAGCACAGTTGCGGAATAAAAGATAACAGCCTCCCTTTTTAGCACTCAACCGAAGGTGCGCCAGCTGATAAGGACAGGTCATGAGATCAAAACTGACCATTGCAAAAAAACTGATCATCTTTGGCGGGTTATCCATTGCGATGATGATAACCCTGGTGGGGACCACCGCTTACTTCTATTTTGCCAAAGTCCAGCCCACCTATCAGCTCAAGGATAAGGGGTTCGAACTGGCAAAAAGCATGGAGGGCGTCCGGGTGACCGAAAAGAGATACCTGCAATTCTTCTCCCAGGAGTTGAAGGCGGATCTCAAGGGGCACATGGGAGGCGTTTCCGATCTGCTCGACAATCTCAAAGGGCATGAGCTGACAACCGCGTGGAAAGATATTGTACTCCAAATCGAGAGCGGCAAGGCGACCTATTACACCGCCTTTGAACACGTCGCCCAAGTGCATCAGGCGGCTGCCGATCTGAAGATCGCCATGACCGGGCCGGTCCGCAAAGCCAAAACGCAGATTGATGGGATTTTGGCCCATCTATCTGAAAAACAGGCCGATTTAATGACCGAGGGAGAGGATCTGGCGTGGGCTGAGACTGAAATGATGAATTCGGCCCGGGACTTCATGGTCGTGATTTTAAGGCTTGAACTCCACCTGCAGCAATACGTCGCCACGGGAGAGCATGCCTATCTGACCGCGTTCAACGACCTCATTGAAAAAAAAGCCGGGTCTGTTCTGGCCAGTTTTTCTCAGCTTTGCCGGCAGATCAAGGACCCGATGTTTACCCAACGCAGCAAGGAGATACAGCAACAGTTTGTCGATTTTCAGAGTATCGCAAAGCAATTGCAGGATGTCTCCATGCAAGAGCGGGAAGCGATCAAACATCTGGATGAGGTGGGCATTAAAATTGTGGGCTCGGCAGGTTCATTGCTCGAGGCCGCTGATGATGAACTGAGGCGGGTCAAACATGTCGCGGTGACAACGACCCTGATCATCATCGCAATGGGGTTGACCATGTTCGGAACCATTGCCTTTTGGCTGATTCGATCGATCACCAGGGCCTTGGGACGTGCTATCAGCGGCTTGAATTACAACACCGAACAGGTGACCGGAGCCTCCATGGAGCTCTCCGCATCCAGTCGGTCATTGGCCGACGGGGCTTCTTCTCAGGCGGCCTCACTGGAGGAGACCTCCGCTTCTCTGGAAGAGCTGTCGTCAATGACCAAGCAAAATGCCGACAATGCCTTGCAGGCCGACAACCTAATGAAAAAGAGTCTGCAATTGGCCAATACGGCCACGGACTCCATGTCGGATTTGAACCTCTCCATGGACGAAATCACCATCGCCAGCGAGGAGACCTCCAAAATCATCAAGACCATTGACGAAATCTCCTTCCAGACCAACCTGCTGGCACTCAACGCCGCCGTGGAAGCAGCCCGTGCCGGCGAATCCGGCGCCGGGTTCGCCGTGGTGGCCGACGAGGTTCGAAATCTGGCCATGCGGGCGGCCGAAGCAGCTAAAAACACCTCTGTGCTCATCGCAGGCACCACCGAAAAAATCGGTCAGGGCGGCGATTTGGTTGCCCGGGCCACCGAAGCGTTCAATGCCGTGGTGGACAATGCCGCAAAGGTGGCCGGCCTGGTGGGCGAAATCGCCGCCGCCTCCGGAGAGCAGGCCAACGGCATCGAGCAGCTCAACAAAGCCGTAGCCCAGATGGATGGCGTGACCCAGGGCAATGCGGCCAAGTCGGAGGAGACCGCCTCGGCGTCACAGCAGTTGTATGCCCAGGCGGATCAAATGAAAGCCATCGTCCGGGACCTGGTGAATCTGGCCGGTAAAATCAAAGACCGGAAAGCAAAGCGATTTTCAGTAAAAAGAGAGAACCCTGGAAACAAAAACGATGACGGACAAGCCCAAAGCCCTTGCCCATCTGCAGTTGCATGAAAAAGAGAAGATATTTATTCCGGGGCGACGGCTTTGTTCAAGGGACATTCAACGTGGCGGCAGCGCCGGCAGTAATAGATCGGAAATACCATAAGTGTCGGCAGCGCGAGTAGCCAGAACAGCATCAGCAGGAGCGGATCCGATACCAGCCACAAGTTCGGCAAAAGCACTATGCCCGCCATAGCGATGGGGACGGCAATTTTTGATAGCGGGTTCATGTGGGGACCTTTGTAAGGGTAAAACCGGTTTACCAATTTCGGCGGCAGGAACAAGCAGGTCCCGTACCTGGATGGATAAGGGCAGTGAGCGCACAGTCCCGGCAGCACCACCAAGGCGAAGCTCAGGACCGAATAGAGGAGATAGGCAGCCGCCCAGCCAGGCGACTGTTTGAAGACGCCGTAGATTCCGACGGCCATAAAGCCGTACCAACCCAGACGCATCACAATACGCTCAGACATTGAAAAACGGTCGATCAGAGTACAGGCGTTGTTCTTGGTCGATGCCATTTTCCCTCCTTTAGGAAACTTATCAGTCATGCATGCCTTCCATAAAGCGCCGCTTGACCTGCCCAGCGGTTTTGACCGGCTGCATACCCCACCCCCGGCTGGGTTATAAAAAACTACACCTCATTAATTAGAAATTTTTTAACATTAATATATAGTATTTATATTTTAAGTCAACTTGAAAAATTTTCTGTGCAAAAGGCGTGTTCAAGGAGTTCTATCTGGAGCGCTGTAAAAACGATAGGGTTCCCTGTATGATCGAGATGGGAATCGATATCCGGCAAGGGGTGATGACAATCAACAATAACCCTCCCTTTATTTTATTCCAAGCCGCTTCAATGTCGCGTCTGTTGGAATTCCCCGGCTGTCAAACCCCCTCGATTTATAATACGCCTCAAGCATATGATCTATGTTCAGAGTGGCTCCGGCGGGATCATTTTTTCGTCCTTCATTGAGAAACCTTGGGGGGAGCTTGTCATCTTCCCGGGTGATACCCTGCCGGGTATTGATGTACCTTTCCAGGACATGGATCCGCTCTCCGGCCTTTTTGAACTTTGAGCTGTTCATGGCGATCCCGGTAACAGCCGACCAGAGGTTTGGCCACAGGCTTATGTCCATCATGCCAAGTGCAGCGGGCGTCAGGTGGTTCATGAAAAACTTGAGCACCGGCAAAGGCGACATTTTGACAATGAACGGTTCGAGAAAAACGGCAAAGGATGTAAACTGGCATATGTGAAGGGAGTTGACGGCAGAGAAACAGTTCTCAAAAAACTTCACCATGTAAGGCTTTCCCTTTTCCGAATAGGGATCGGCCAGGCCCAAAAAGCCCTCAAGCACACACAAAGAGGTTGAAAGGTGGCATCCGCCCCTGTTGGCGGTTGCATATGAAAGACCATGCCCGGCAACACCCCGCGGGTCATATGCCGCCAGCTCCATGCCCTTGACGTGAATGGCAAACGCCTTGCCCCCATATTTTTCGGAAAGCGCCCTGGTGCCTGCCGCCAGCTCCCTGCCCGGGCCTTTTTTCAGGGCAATGTTCCGAAGCATGGTACCGACACCTTTGGGCGAACCGAACGTCAATCCGGTTTTGAATAACTTTTTCTCCTCCGCTTCCATGGCCCAGGCAAGGGTCCCGCCCGCGGAGATGGTGTCCATACCCATTTCACTGCAGATCTCATTCCATTGAGCGATAACAACCGGATCGAAGATCTCCAGATTCGTTCCCAAAAGGCCGGTGGTTTCATATTCAGGGACCTTCATCTCTTTGCCGTGGGCTGTAAACTTGTGGCCGCACAGAATTGTGCAGTGTTTGCAAGTTGAAAACTTGGTGCGGTAACTCTCGGCAATTTTCTCTCCCGAGACGCAGCCGGCCTCATCATGTGAGCCCAGGGTAAAGTTTCTTACCGGAAGTATGCCGGCGGCATTGCACAGATTGACATTGGCGTTGGTGCCGAATTTCCTGTACGATCCCGAGGTGATGCGGTTGCTGTTGATATAGCGCTTTAATTTTTTATCGGCCTTTTTGAGCTTTTTTGTATTAGCGGGGATGATCTTTACCTCTTTGCCCAGAGCGACCATCCCCTTGAGATTCTTTGCGCCGAGGACGGCCCCCATACCGCCTCTTCCGAAGAATCTGTGTCCGGAGCATATATTTGCAAAAGAGACGAGATTTTCCCCGGCAGGTCCAATGACAAGGGAACCGCTGCCCTCCTTTGCAAGGAGCCTCTGGGATTCACCGGTCTCCTTGCCCCAGATCCCGGATGCGCTTTTGAATATGACGCCCTTGTAATCGATGACCAGATAGAGAGGTTTTTTTGCCTTTCCATCTATGATGATGCCGTCCCACCCCGAACCCTTCAGGGCCGCTCCGAAGGGTCCACCGCAGGAGGAGTGGGCTGTAATCCCGGTGAGAGGCGACTTTGTAACAGCGGAAAACCTGCTGGAACAGGCCACCCCCGTTCCTGTGAGAACACCGGTCATCACGATAAAGATATTCTCCCCGCCAAGGGGGTCGGCGCCCGGCCTGAACCTGTCATAGAGAAGTTTGAGGGCCAAGCCCTTGCCGCCAAGATAATTTTCTCTGTCTGACCTGCTGATTTCAACTGTCTCGAACGTTTCGTCGCTCAAGTTGACACTCAGGACCCTGTTTGTGGTTCCGGTAATCTGCTTCACTTTTTCCCCGACCTTTTGACGTATCCTTCCAGCTTGAGACCGCTGACGGCGGCTTTGATGAGAGACAAAAGCCCTGGTGAATAGATGTGGGTGGTCAGTTCGGTGAAGAGCCGGAATTTGCGCGGTGTGTAGGGGAACCAGTTGGCCTCCATTTTGGCGCTGTTCTTGTCCACCAGGATCGATTTGATATTGGCGAAGCAGTAAAAACCGAACTCGCCTTTGAATCGGCCGATGCCGCTTTTCTTGGCGCCGCCGAAAGGCAGGGCGTGATTGCCCTCGGTCAGCATGACATTGTTGATGGAGACATTGCCCGTTACGATGGCCCGTGCCACCCGGTCCGCCCGTTTGGCATCGGCCGACCAGACACTGGCCGACAGACCGAATTCATCGCTGTTGGCCAGCCGGACGGCTTCGGCTTCGTCGGAAAAGGCAAAGATAGGCAGTACCGGGCCGAAGGTCTCTTCTCTATTGAGCAGCATCTCCGGCGTGCTGTTCTCCACCAACAGCGCAGGGACCTGTGCACAAACGCCGTCCCAATCCGCTCCGGTGAGAATTTCCGCCCCCTTTTCCCGGGCATCGGCGATCTGCCCGGCCACCTCTTTGACCTGGCCCTCGGTGGTCATGGGGCCGATGTCCGACCCGCCGTCGGTGTCCGTGCCTTGGGTGAGTTTCAACGTCTCGCGCACCAGGATCGCCTTGAAATCGTCGTAAATGCTCTCCTGGATGAAGAGCTTCTCCACCGAAGTACAGGACTGGCCGGTGTTGGTGAAGGCGCCCCAGACGGCGCCGGCCGCAGCCCGTTCAAGGTTGGCGTCCTCGAAGACGATCATGGGATCTTTGCCGCCCATCTCCAACTCCACAGGGATCAGGTGTTGGGCCGCCCGGGCCATGATCCGACGGCCGGCATGCTGGCTGCCGATGAAAAAGATCTTGTCCGGTCGCTGGTCGATGAGCTTGTCGCCCAGTTCGCTGCCGGGGCCGTAAACCACCTGGACCCAGGCGGGATCGAACCCGGCTTCCGCGAGCAACTCCTCCACCAGTCCCTTGAGCGGGGTGGCGCTGGAGGGCTTGTAGATGGTGGCGTTGCCCGTCACAAAGGAGAGGGTGATGGGCACGATGGCCTGGTAAAAAGGGTAGTTCCAGGGAGAGATGAGCAATGTGGTGCCCAGGGGTTCGAAGTAGATTTTGGATTGCTTGCCCATCAGGGCGAAGGGGGTGGGCACCTTGCGGTCCGCCATCACTTTGCGGGCATTTTTTTGGAGATAATTGAGGTGGTCCAGGGTGCCGAAAATCTCCGCTGTGAGGGCGTCGGTGCGCGATTTTCCGGTGTCGGCCTGGATGCGGTCCAGGATATGGGCCTGGCGGTGGATGATGACGGCCTTGAGCTGTGTGATGAATTCCAGGCGTTTTTTCAATGGCCAAGACAATATCCCGGGCTGCGCCTGCCGGGCGCGGGCAAATATGGCGGCGATGTCCGATTCGCCGGGGGGATCGTAATTGATGGCCGCCGCTCCGGCCTGGGCGGGGGCATCTCCATGGGGCATGACCAGCTTGGCATCCCACCCCACGATATCGAAGACTTTTCTGCCCTGATAGCCGACGCCGGTCAGGTTGGAATAGTACAGGCTGGTGACCAGCCCCCTGAGGCCCAGGTCGATGGTTCTCAAAGCGGTGCCCAAAAAGCCGGGAAAGCGCCCATTGGCGCGGCAGGCGGTCAGCAGCAGGCGGATCGACCATTGGGGCGCACGGCGCAGGAGGCCCAGCAGTATCCGCAAGCCGCCCAGGTCCTCACTGCTCAAATAGGCTGCCAGACGGTCCACGTGGTCGATGCAGCCGGTGTCGGAAAAGCTGGGCGACAGATCCGTGCCGGGCAGGATCACATCGCCTGCCCTTTGCAGGCCCATAAGCTGGGCTTGATTGAAGTATTTCGAGATGTTCATCGGTTGCCGTCCTTTACCATTTGTGCCGCCGCCATTTTGGAGAGCGCCATGATGGTCAGCGAGGGGTTGATGCCCGGCGCATTGGGAAAGATGCTGGAGTCCGCGCAAAAGATATTGGGGTGACCGTGCAGGTGGAAGTCGGGGGAGACCACCGAGCGTCGGGCGCTGGTACCGATGGCGCACCCCCCCATCAGGTGAAGGCCGATGCCGATGGTGCCGTGAAGGACCTGCTTGGCCCCGGTGATTTTGAAAATCTCATCGACCACCGCCAGGCCTTTGCGGTAACGCTCCAGATCCGCACGGTTTCGCCCCTTGACCACCACGGCCTTGCCCCGGCGGTTGACCTTGATGCGGCCGGGCTGGGTGTCCCGGGTGCACACTTCGATACAGGCGAAATGGGACAGACGCTCCATAATCCGGTGGTGCGGCTGTCCGAAACCGGCGACCAGCAGGGCCAGGGCGGCCGGTCCGGCATAGACGTTCTCCAGTTTGAAACCGTTTTTCCGAAACCCGGCATCATCGGACTTGAAGCCCTGGAAGGCCCCCAGGTGCGACATCACGGGCTGTTCGTAAATACCGAAGTTCATGTACTGGGGATGGCAGTAGAAGTTGCGGCCCACGGCGGGAAGTTGCCTGCCGAAGCCCGAATTGAGCAGCAGGCGGGAGTTGCCGATGGCACCGGAGGCCAGGACCAGCTTGGCGGCGCGAAATGTGCTCAGGCTGCTGTCGCCGTTGCTGCAGGTGATGCTGATTTGGCTCTTTGACGCCTCTACTTTCAGCGCTTCGGTCTCCGGCCGCATCTCAAGCCCCAGTTCCAGCGCCTTTTTCAGAACGGTCTCGGGGGTGCTCTGCTTGCTGCCGATGCGGCAGCCGTTGAGACATTCGATGCAGCAGTTGCCCTCTTCGTAGCGGCAATCCTTCTGCGCCCGCCGCAGGGGGGCCAGTTGATATCCCAGCTGTTTGAAGCCCTGCTCGAAAATATCGGCATTGCGGTTGCGAAAATCAGCGGGAATGGTCTGGATGGCGATCTCCCCTTCGGCCCGGTCATACCAAGGTGCCATCGCCTCCTCGGTGAAAAATGCCACCCCCGATTCCCGGCGCCAGCCGTCAAAGGCATCCATGTCGAAGCGGTCCACCAGCGCCTGATTCACCACCGAGCCGCCGCCCACCACCTTGGGCCGAAGGAAAACCAGGCGGGCGTCCGTGCCCAACTCCAGGCCGCCCGACCAGTAGAGTTGGGAGGTCCCGTCAAGGTCATTGCGGGGGTAAGTCTGACGGGTATACTGTTTTCCCGCCTCGATCAGCAGACAGCGGGCGCCGGCCCGGCACAGTTCATGGGCGATGAAGGGGCCCGAAATTCCGGCGCCGACTATGATAACGTCGTATAGGGTTGGTGGGTGAGTGCTCACGATGGACCTCCGTAAAAAGTAACAGTAGTATTAGAGAAAGGCATGCCCATCTCCCCTGTAGGTCGGTACACAATCCACAATCCGGCCGTTGCGGACCAACAACAGGTGGTTGAAGCGTTCGCACAGTTCACCGGCCTTGGCATGCTGGAAAAAAACCGGGTCGCCCATGGCAAGGGGTGGGGCATCGGCGGGCAGCCGCAACGGCGTCTGCACCTCCCCGGCGCCCTCGATGCCGATATACCGGAGCCCT
>JASFKE010000122.1:0-8748 GCA_050118795.1 Desulfobacteraceae bacterium
GCCAACCATGGATCTGGGGCCCACCGCAACGCATTGAAATGGCCTGAGGGCCCCAGAGTCAAGGCGTCCGAAGGTGAAGTCGTATTGCACATACTGCGAACCTTCGGCAACGATGGATCTGGGGCCCTCAGGCCATTTCAATCTTTGGTGTAGTATACGCCTGGGATCCAACTCTTATGAAGCTTGGTGGTTTTTTCGTCCAATAGCGCCTTATCATCGATAAATTTAAAAAGATGTTTGCCGATTCGAATGCGGTCCTCATGGACCAGCTTATGGCGCACAATCTTTTCACCATTCACATAGGTGTGATTGGTGCTTCCAAGGTCCTGTATAAAGTAGTCGACCCGGCCCTTTCGGTCGGGATCCGGTCTCATCTCAACCGATGCATGTTTGTTGCTGACCATCTTGTCATCCAGGAAAATGTCCGAATCCGCACTTCGGCCAATTCGCAGTCGTTTTTTTTCTAACGGGATGGTCTGGACGGTCAACCCCTCATGGATCAGTGCGAGCATGGGCATGTCTGTTCTCCTTCATAGCTATGGTCAGGCTAAACCCTATGGTTGCATAAAAAAGAGCGGGCTACAATTCCTCTTTGCAGCGCTCCAAGGCTTTGGACAACTCAAGCGCCGACTTGAACCGCCGGGTGACGCCTTTGGTCAGCAGTTTGTTGACAATTTGCGCAATACAGGCCGGCAAATCAGATGCGCTTTCGGATAAGGGGGTATGGGGATGGTGGGCGATGGCGTACATTATGGCGGTAATGCTCTCGCCCTTGAAGGGCTTTACCCCGGTCAGCAACTGGTAAAATACAATGCCCAGGCTGAACAGATCGGATCGCCCATCCACTTTTTTCCCGGTCACCTGTTCAGGGGACATATAGCTGGGCGTTCCCAGCACGATCCCGGTGCCTGTCCGGGATGCGTCCACCACCCGGGCGATGCCGAAATCGGTGACTTTGACACGATCGTCGTCCAACAGCATGATGTTTCCGGGCTTTATGTCCCGGTGTATGACGCCCTGTTTGTGGGCATAATCCAGGGCTGCGGCGATCTGCGAAACGATGCTCAGGACCTGGCCGGTGGGCAGCAGGCGGTGCTTTGCGCAATGGTGTGTCAGATCGCCGCCGGTCAGCCGCTCCATGGCAATATAGGCCATATCGTGTTCTTCGCCCGCATCGAAAATGGATACGATGTTGGGGTGGGACAGTTTACCCGCAGCTTCGGCTTCCCTGAAAAAGCGCTCTTTGACCTCCTCCAATTCACCCGGCGCGACCTGGGCATACTCCAAAGTTTTGATGGCCACCTCGCGATTGATTTTCGGATCCCGTCCAAGATAGACCGTCCCCATCGCGCCGTGGCCCAGCTCTTTAAGGATCTCATAGCGGCCAAAGGTCGGTTTGGTGGTGTCGTCCGCCTTGAGGGTGGCTTCGCCCACCGGGCTGTTTGCGCTTCTGGATAGTGGGTCGTCCATGATGCTCAGCCGCGCAATACGATCCTTGATATCTTTAAAGGTGCCATCCGTACGAATATGCTGGTAAACGGCCGCAGCCTTGTTGAACATTCTCTTGCGTTCGAAATCGAGGCCCAAATTGTATAACAGATTTTTTACGGTTGTATCCCGCACGGGACACTGCATGTACTTTTCATAGGCCATGTCAAGCATCCCCTGACTCTGATATGAAAGCCCCAGGGTCTTATTGCTCTCCATCTCTTCGAGCTGACGCATGCGGGAAAAAATGGTGAATTGAACCAAAACAAATCCCAAACTTGCCAGCAGGACCGGCCCGGAAAACTTGATCCAATACCCGTACCCCAATAAAAGCCCCACCCCCACAGCGTACCATGTCACCAGAAAAATAATGAGCAAAAATGCACCCAGCCGGATATTCACGCGGGGAATAAATATAATGAGAAAAAATGCAAAATAGGACAGTGCCACAATTTCCAGGAACAGGGCCCAAGAGGGCCGGGAAAGCTGAAACTTGGATAAAATCCGGGCCAGCATGTTGGCCGTAATTTCCACCATGGCGACCGTGTTATGGATGCCCACCCGGTATACCGGCGCCGCCGCTGGATCCGTGACCCCGATCAGCACCACTTTGTTTTTAAATATCTCCGGATCAACAGTGCCGTCCAATACCTGTGCAAACGGATAGGTCCTTTCACGGGTCCATTGGGGATCATGGTTCACCAACATATGGTAGGCGCCGTCGGTGTATAGTTCCAGGTGGCGGCCCTTTAATGTCGGCCGACCAAATGGATCAATGCCGATGGAGAGCTCTTTGAATTTCCCATTGCGCTGTTTGAGTGACAGTTGCAGGGCCAGGGCCGGATAGAGCCGGCCATGGTAATCAACCAGCAAAGGGAGGCGCCGGACCACCCCATCGGGATCTATTTTAAGATTGAGATGGCCCAGGGCGCCGGCTTTTCCACCCAGGGCAGTGAACGTCTCCTGGACGCTTTCCGCGGAAATAGGTGGGACCTGCTGCCTGATGATTGGTTGAATTGCGGACAAAAGGGTCTGGGCGCGGCCCGCTTTCAGTGGGGGCGCTTTCATAGAGTTGATGATGAGCAGTCCGGAGGGTTTGTCCGCGCTATTTCGCTCTGAATGATTCGGGCTGAAGCGTATGGGTAACACCGAGTTACTGGCACGGCGCACGGCCGAAATCAGATGGGCATCTTGATTCAACCGGTCTTGGGCCTGGCGCAGCATTTCCAACATTTCCGAAGTGCTCTGGCCGGATCCTTTCCATTGTGGGTCGGAAATCCCGGATTGGATCAGCCGGATCTCTCTAAGGCCCGGATTCATGTCCGGCTGGGTATAGAGCACACAAATCCCCAGGGCCTGAGCATCCGCCGAAGTGAGCAGCTCCACCATTTCGGTGAGACGCGACCGGGGCCAGGGCCAATCGCCCAGGCGGGCAATGCTCTTTTCATCAATGGCCACGATCGCAATGGAGTGGTTTTCCGGCGCGCGAACCCGGGCAGACCAGAAATCATAGTTTCTGTTTTCCAGATATTCAAGGGGGCCCAACGGCCACAACATGCCGGACAGGACCAATGCGGACATCAGGAAAATCTGGATCGGAGGTGCGCCAAGGATTTTTTTTAACATCGATTGCTACGACCCCATGGGATTTATCGAACCATATCGAAATGCTATACCAGTATCGCCGGAGATGATCTAATCATGAGCTACTTTTTCTAATTACTCTTCCCCTAAATCTTCCAGCTTCAGATCGTATATTTTCTCCAGAGCCTCTTTCTGTTCATACAGCTCTTCCAAAACCCTGAAGTTCTCATCGATGCTACTTTGACACTGATGAAAGGCCGGCGAGAGCTCCGCGATACGGGCCCCGTCCTGGTCCTGGGAGGCTTTGACCATTGCATCGTTGAATTCGGCCAGGCGCTGTTCCCCGCTCTCGATGGCGGACTCCGCTTTGGCAATGGCCTGGCCAATGGGATTGAGCTTGGCGGCGCGTTCTCTGATAATGGCCGAGCGTTGGCGACGCAGCTTTTTTTTGTTTATGGATGGTGGTTTGGCTCCGGCCTCTCCGGCGGGCAGTGTGCTGGGAGCCGCGGCAGCCTCGTCGCCCCAGCCGCCTTTATCCAAAAATTCCTGGTAGGTGCCTTCAAAGGTGACGGCCTGGCCCTGGTCGAAAACAATCAGCCGTTGGGCCAATGCGTGCAAAAACATCTCATTATGGGTCACCATGATCACAGCGCCGTTAAAATTATCGATGGCAGCCACCAGGGCATCACAAGACTCCATATCCAGATGGTTGGAGGGTTCGTCCAGCAAAAGCAAGTTGGCCGGCGTGGCCAACAATTTCCCCAGCATCACCCGGGCTTTCTCCCCCCCGGAGAGCACGGATATTCTCTTGAGTGCATCATCACCGGAAAAGAGCATGGCGCCGCATATATTGCGAGCCTGTTGGCGATCCACCTCCGGGTGGCAATTGAGGATCTCCTCTTCGATGGTGCTCAGATCGTTCAAGGTATCGATGTTGGTCTGTTCATAAAATCCGTGGACCACAGCGGGGTGGTAGGCCAGCTCTCCACTGTCGGAGGCGAGCTGGCCGGCCAGAATTTTGAGCAAGGTGGTCTTGCCCCTGCCATTGGGGCCCACCACGCACACCCGCTCCCCTGCGTGGATGGAAAGATCCAGGTTCTCGAACAAAACGGGTTGTCCGGGATAGGAAAAACGCAATCCCCGGGCACTGAGCACTTGTTTGCTGGGAAAGGCAAGGTTTCGAAAACTGAACTCCAAGTCCCGCATGGATTGCAGCTTGGTCTTTTTTTCCAACTTGGCCAGCGTCTTGATCCGGCTTTGAACCATACCCGCCAGACGCGCCTTGGCTCTAAAGCGGGTGATAAACTGCTCGACCTCTTTGGCCCGGCGTTCATCTTTTTGGCGGGTCTTTTCGTAAATCTCTTCATCCTGGGCAATCTGTGTGTAGTATTTTTCCGTATTGCCGGCTATTTTACGAACTTTTTTGCGATGGATGCCCAAGGTGTGGGTGACGATCCGATCCATAAAGCTGCGATCGTGGGTGATCAGCAACAATTCCCGGGGCCAGGTGACCAGAAAACGCTCGATCCACCGGATGGAGGTAATGTCCAGGTAATTGGTAGGTTCATCGAGCAACAGCAGATCCGGCTCGGAAACCAATACTTTTGCCAAATTGAGGCGCACCTGGAAACCTCCGGAAAATTCGTCGGGCCGACGCTGCAGATCAGATGTGCTAAAGCCCAGGCCGGCCAACACCTTTTCCACCTTCCAGCTCTGGTCCTTCTCTGTCTCCGGCAACCCCCTTATGCCCTCTTTGAGAACCGTCTCTTGGGTAAAACGCAGCTGTTGCCGGACATGCCCGACGCGGTACCCTTTGGGGGAGGTCAGATTCCCGAGGTCATAGTCCTCTTCGCCGATAATGATGCGAAACAAGGTGGTTTTGCCATGGCCGTTGCGGCCCACCAGCCCTACACGTTCCTTGGCGTTAATCTTGAAACTGATGCCGTCGAAGATCGCCCGGCCACCGTATGATTTGGATAAGTTCTCTGCTGCTATCAACGATTTCCTGCCATGTTTTGATCACTGTCATTGATGGGAGCTGAATTTTACCGCCATCGGCAAACCCACGCCACCCAGCTACCAGGGTGTACCCAATTAAGGCTTGGAGGTCAATCCCATAGACCTCCGGCGTCGTTGCGCCACCCGCATTAAGGGCAACCAACAGATAGAGACCGGAAAAACCCTTGCGCCAACAGGGGCTGGCGTGAGATCACCAACGAAAAGGCAGGGCATCTCCTGAGATGCTGAGGGAAAGTCAATCAAATGGGTTACTGGAAAACCCATAGTTACATAGCATGCTAAACATACAAAATTTATGAAATGGCTATTTGGCGGACGGTTTGCGCTCGTGAGCCACTTCCCACGTTTCCACGGCCTCGCCTTTTTCCACCTCCTGCCAGCCGGTGATCATGGCTTTGACATGGGCGAAAATGCTGTGGCCGGTGGTGGTCATGTAAAGGTGGGTCACCAGAAAGGTCAAAATGGCAAACGCGCCCAAGGTGTGCAACACCGCAAGGAGCTCCAGGGAGATATTGCCGATACCCCACACCGACCATGAGTTGTACCCCCAGTAGAGAAAGCCGGTGATCATCTGAAACGGCAGCAAAAAAGCCGCCAGCGAAAGATAGGCCAAACGCTGCAGGGGGTTGTGCTTGGCCTCCTTGCGCTTGGGCACCGGATGGGCCTCACCGCGAAAAATGCCCCAGCTGTAATAGCGGACCACCGACAGCATTTTCTTGGTGGTGGGGATGTACTGCTTCCACTCTCCGGTGGTTAAAATCCAGAAAACAAAAAAGGCAAATGCGATCAGCCAGGCCAACCCTACAAAGTTGTGCACCCTGACCGCGCTGTGGAATCCAAACAACGTGAACCCTTGGTGGATCTCAAAGCCGGAGAGCAGCAGGATAATGATCAGCAGACTTTGGAGCCAATGCCAAAAACGTTCATATCGGGAATATAAATAGATAACAGTCTTGTTTTTCAACATGGCTCAGGCCCCCTTCCTGCCGTTGGTGAAAATCCGGCCCAGACCGTGCAAGCCAGCACCCAGCAAGGCGCCGATGACGGCTAACCAGCCCAGGGTATCGAGCATCCCCCTTTTGTCGCGACCGGGCATATATACACCGGATATGCCGGCCAACCGGCCGTTGTTGCCTGTGTGGCACTCATCACAAGCCACCACATTGTCTTTAGGCGCCACCATGTGGGTGGTGGGGAAATAGTAAGTTGAGGACACAAAATCGAATTGACCGGAATACGGCACTTCCATAGCCTTCATGCCTCTGGACAGAGCGTCTTGCCAGTCCAGCGTCTGCCAATAGCCATGGTTGCCGGACAACAGGGGCGCCAACAGATTGTTGTTGATCTTATCATAGGGCTGCACACCCCGGTGCACCTTGAATGGGAAAATGCGTGAATTGGGGTCGTCAGCCCTCCCCACAGGCCCGGATACGGTAACCACCCTGGCCGGATCGATGGTATCTTTAACGGTCATGGTACTCATGGCGCCGTTAAACCAGGCATACTCAGGTACAACGTTCTTCGCCCACGTCATTTGCCCCTTGATGGACATATAATCAACGGTTCCCAGCGGACCCTTTTCCTTATACTTTTTACCGTCTTTAAGCTTTCCGGATTTGGACCAGTCCCAGGACATCTTGGTGGGCAGCACACGGGCAAATTTTGGGATGTGGCAGCTTTGGCAGGCGACCTTGTCGGTGTGGTCGTTGGCCTTATGGCCCTTGTCGTGGGGGGTGCTGCCGTGGCATGACTCACATGTAATTTTGGCCGTAAGGTCATCTTCAATCAGGCTCTTGCGCTCGGTGTAGGCGGGTTTTGAATAGATGCGGCCTGCAACGTGGTGCTCCACCGTGGTGTGGCATCGGGTACACTCAAAGCTCTGTCCGTCGACGCCCATATGGACATCGAGAGCCTTGTTGGGATTGGATAGAGAGGTATCCAGATCGCCGTGCTTGACACCGTCGCCGCCACCGCCTTTGAAATGGCACTCGCCGCAATTTTGCCGGGTGGGTCGGCCAATGTTTTGGGCGGACGCCCGGATTTCGGCTTGAATCTCATCGGCAATGGCCATCTCTTCAGGATCTTTCGACCCTGAAAAAGCTTGATAATCCTCGAAGGCCTCCGACCAATTGACGCTTTTTTGGGAGTGACACGCCAGGCAGTTGACACCGCTTTTCTTGCCTTGCCAACCGGTATGACAAGAAGAGCACCCCTTGTCTTGCATTTTGTTGGTGGCGAGACAAAAGTTGTTCAGTGAATCCCCGGCTTTTCCCAATTGTTTGCCACTGTCATCGGTATGGCCGATCCAGGTCCAGTGAATGGTCTTTTTGAACTGCTCCTGGGCCTCGGAATGGCACGACAGACATGCTTCGGTAATCTGCTGCCCTGTTGAAAACGTTTTTTGCAGAGCAGGGTGCTTGGTATGATCGGAAGTGGTCCAGGGCGCCAAAGCCTTGGTGGCCTGCCGGGCCATGGCGCGCCCCGGCGCCTGACGGCCTGCTTCAGGAGCAGCCGCCCACGCCATTGGCATTACCAGGGCCGCGCCCATATATACCGCCACAACCCGAATCATATGGTTAAACCATCGTGGTGCTATCATTTGTTCATCCCCGAATTCCATGGGTGTTGATGATGATCCGGCAAAGCCCCGATTGAGACAAGGGGCCTTGCCACTTTTTTTTCACGTGCCGATGAAATTGATCAAACCTGCGGTTTTTGAATTTCAAAACTACCGTCTTTGTGCACTGTCAACTCGGCATCCAGGTAGAAAACATTTTTCATCTCAGGCCTTAGATCCTGTACCATATAAAAAGATTCACCGCTGCGCGCTCCTGTGCCGCATATAAAAACAATGGGTTTATCCACAGGCAGGGTATCTATCTTAGTTTCCAATTCATCTACCGGAATATTAATGGCGGTCTTGAGACTTCCGGTTTGAAATTCGTCCGCATCGCGGACATCGATGAGCATAATGCGGGTGGGATCTTCCGCCATAATTTTTTTAAAGGTGGCAATTTCGATGCTGCCCTCTTCCGCACCGGCTTTCACCTGGACAGGCGCTGCCCCCCCAACAACTTTTTTCCATGCCGGGTATCCGGCCGAGAAAACTTTTACATTGGTGTAGCCCATGGCAATTGCTTTTGCGGCTGACTTGTGGCTCAATTTACACTTGAAACCGCCGCAGTAAAATACCAGCAGCTTGCTCTTATCCTGGGGAAGCCGATCTTTAAATTTGTCGAACTGGGTATCCGGAATGGAGATGGCCGTGTCAATATGGCCCTTGTCATATTTTTTCCGTTTGGGACGCGCGTCCACAACCACCATATCCGCCTTGCTGTCGATCTGTTTCTTCATATAATCAGCCGAGACACAAGCGTAATTTCCTTTTACCTTCATCCATGCGGGAAACCCCTTGGCAAAGACCTTCACGTTTTTATAACCAAGGGCTTCAGCCTTGCGGGCCGACTTATGGCTCAATTTGCACTTCAACCCGCCGCAATAAAAAATCAGAAGCGCGCTCTTATCCGCCGGCAATTTGTCCGTCATTTTGGCAAACTGACTGTCGGGAATGCTCACGGCCATGGGAATATGGCCTTTGTCATACTTGGCCCGTTTAGGCCGGGAATCGATGATCATCACATTTTCCGCCATGGGCAC
>JASFKE010000123.1:0-8742 GCA_050118795.1 Desulfobacteraceae bacterium
TTTGTCCGATTGAACGATCTCACTCTCAAAGCTGCTATCGTCGATATCCATTATTCCTTGTGCCATAATTCGTTTTTCCTTTCTAACGAGCGGTTGAATAGTCCGAACAAAATAATATGTACCTACCCGGTTGTCAACCATTGCTGCCCCGGTGCCGGGATTTCAATGTTTATGAAGGGTTGGAAAAGGTGTTGCTCCACTGGCATGCTTGTTGGTACAGTTCCGGCAGCTTTTGCTCATCAATGTCCATCACCCGGCAGATTTTGGCCATTTGGGGCCACTGCCCTTTTTCATAGGTTTCGGCTAAAAAGAGGTATCCGGACAAGCGCCCCTTACGCTCGACCAAAGCGGTCTTGATATCCTCGCTCAATGGCAATGCATTCATAACCTTGCCCATGGGGTGGTCCAAAATGGCGTCGATGAGTGAGAACATCCCCAGGGTAAAAAGTTCGGAACCAGTGGCGCGTTCTTTGACATAACCGCCGATCAATTCACAGAATTTGCCGCGGATACAAGACGCCCGAATAAGTTCACCGGGCTTGCCTTCAGCCAGGTTGGACATGGCGACCAGGGAGACGAATCTGCGAATTTCCGACTCTCCTAGATAGACAAGGGCTTGCTGGATAGATGAAATGCGTTGTGCCGTTGAAAAAAATGCGGAATTGATATACCGCAGCAGTTTATAAGAGAGGCTGACGTCCGGGCTGATCAGCGCCTCGATTTTCTCGATTTTAAAATCGGGTTGGTTCACTTCGGCCATGATTTGAAGCAGGGCGATCTGTGAACCGGGTATCTCTTTTCCGGAAATCAGCTGGGGTTTGCAGAAAAAGAATCCCTGGAACAGATTAAACCCCATCTCGATGGCCCTTTGATATTCATCATAGGTCTCAACTTTTTCCGCCAATATGATAAGATCGTCTCTGCGTCGGATCTTTTTCAGGTAGCAGTGGATTTCATCCATTGAGGAGAGTCGAAAATCAAATTTGATAATATTGGCCAGCTCGATCAGCGGCTGCAACTTAGGGGTGTAAATAAAATCGTCCAGAGCGAAATGGTAACCCTGTTTGGCCATCTCTTGGCATGCCGTTACCAATTCCTCAGTGGGGTTCACATCTTCCAGAATTTCAATGACCGTGGATTGGGTGGGCAAAAGCAGGGGCAGTTTTTGAAGCAGCAGGCTCTGGGTAAAGTTGATGAACGATCGCTTGTCGCCCACCAGCGATTCCATGCCGATGGAAAAATAGGAGTTCGAGAGCACCGTTGAAGTGGCGACATCGCCGTCGACACTTGGATTATATTTAGCCATCCGGTCCCGGAATAACAATTCATATCCGGAGATTTTCTTGCGATGGTCAAATATCGGTTGTCGCGCAACGTATGCAGCCATTGAATTCTTGTCCGTTTCAGTGCAGGCTCAGGTGATGGTGAACGGTTCTGAACCAATATCGGTAGCGTGGAGCCTGAACTTTAGAATTATGCCGTCAGAGGCGCCCTGGGCCCGAATTTTGACACATTGACGCCGGTCTGATAGCCATTGGTTTTTGCACCGGCAAGAAAATTACCGATGGAGTTGCCCACTGACCACCAGGGCTTCCAACAACAGCTACAAGGAAGGTTTTTATGAGTGGCAAAATAAAGATAGGCGCATTGGTCTCGGGGGGCGGCACCAATTTGCAGGCGGTTATCGATGGTTGCGAAAACGGCTCAATCGATGGTGAGATGGTCTTTGTGGGATCGGATCAAGACGGCATTGGCGGTCTGGAACGGGCGCGTCATCACAACATTGCCAGCTTTGTGGTGGATTACAGCGCCATCATTGGTGCGTTCAGGCAGGGCCCGGACGAACTGGAGCCACCGGCGGACTTTGATCTGGCTGATGTTCAACGCAAGCAGGGGCTGTTCGGTCCGGAAGCCGATCCCCGCAAGGTGGCCTCTTTTTTAATCACCCGCGCTGTGGCTGAGTCGCGTTTGCTTGAGAATATGAAACCCTATTGCGCGGATCTCCTGGTCCTGGCCGGTTTCATGCGCAACCTGACACCTTACTTTATCGATCGTTTCATGCCCCATCCGGACCGGCCCAACATTTTGAATATTCACCCGGCCCTGCTACCGGCTTTTCCAGGTGTTGACGGTTACGGAGACACTTTTCGATACGGCTGCAAAGTGGGGGGATGTACCGTGCATTTCATTGATTATGGGGAGGATTCCGGGCCGATTGTCGGGCAGAGAGCCTTCGCCATTTCAGATGACGATGATCTGGATGCCGTTCGCAAAAAAGGTTTGGAATTGGAGTGGGCGCTCTATCCGGAATGCATCCAACTTTATGCAAAGGATCGATTGCAGGTGGTCAACATGACCCATACATTAAAGAACGGCCGTGCTGTCCAAAAGCGCGTGGTGAAAATAGCGATGGAGAATACGTTAAAGGTAGCGCATCATCATCGGGAAGGCCACAAAGGTTCCCAAGGTGCTCCCCAAATTGGTAAACACCACCACCAGTAAAATACGGGTGATTTTGTTGCGCCAGAATCCCTTGAGAGACAGGATATCTTCTTGAAGATGCTCGAAATCCATGACTTTTGGCTTTCGGGAAAAGGCCTCCACCAGACCGGAAACCCACCCGGCTGCAATCATGGGATTTAAAGAGGTCAGCGGTGCGGCCATCACCGAAGATAGGATGGTCAGGGGATGGGCCAGGGCAATCAGTGCGCCGATACCTGCCAAAATGGCGTTGGCGCCGATCCACCAGGCCAGCATCCCGGCGCCCGCTTTTGAGCCGCCTATATAGAAACCGTAGGCGAGGAGCCCGATAATGACCGCAGGGATGAACCACTTGATAAATCCGAGCGCAGGGCTTTTAGGTGGTAATTGTTCCAAAGAGGGCAGGTCGATGGGCTCGTCCCAGTTGCGCAGTATGCCGGGCACATGCCCCGCTCCCACAACGGCGACGATTTTTTGTCCCGGGGCGGTACGGATTTTGGCGGCCAGATATTGATCCCGCTCATCGATGAGCGCATGCCTCAATGTCGGCATGGATTGTCCCAATTCAGCCAAGATAGCCTCCAGCATATCCTGCTGTTTCAAGCGCTCCACATCCTCAGCATTGATCTCTTCCATACCGCCGAAGGACAGAATCATTTGAAATATCAGTTTGAACCGCGTCCACAGTCCCATCTGGCGCCAGGTGCGGCTCAGGGTTACGCGCACGTCACGATCGGCCAGGTGGATCTGGGCATCGACGGCCTGGGCCGATTCAATGGCCTGAATCATCTCCTGCCCCGGACGTATATCAAGTTTTGCAGCGATTCGTTTCTGAAACGCCGCCAGCATCAGATTCGAGAGCAGCAAAAATGACTTCTTCTCTTTGATGACTTTGATGATATCCATGTTTTGCCAGCGGTCTTTCTGGCTGATAGTCTGGTAACGGCTTGGGCATAACTCCACACACACCGTGTCGGGTTTCTCATCTTCCACCACCGCTTTAACCAGTTCAACGCTCTGTTTGGATACGTGGGCCGTACCGATGAGCAAAACATCTTTACCTTCGAATGAAATCCGGTGGATGGGATCTTGGTTGTTTTTGAGTTCCATTGATATTATAAGCAGCCTTTGTTTGTTTTTTTTACTCGCTATCGGTACGAGCAGCACAAAACCTGAGACACTATATACGCTTTAAAGGTAATGTCAATTCATTCTCTTGGCTTTAGGGGTTGTATAACGATATGGAAACAGTCGATGCGTCATCTTTTTACATTGATCAGGAACCCTATTATGTGAGCACTGACAATGAGGTGCAAGTATTTGAATCCTCATGGCAAGCCAAACTACCGGTGATGCTCAAAGGCCCCACCGGGTGCGGCAAGACACGTTTCGTACAGCACATGGCCTGGCGGCTGAAACGGCCTTTGATCACCGTGGCATGCCACGAAGACCTGTTTGCCTCCGACCTGTTGGGGCGCTACCTGCTCAAAGACGACGAGACTGTATGGGTGGACGGCCCCTTGACCCAAGCCGTGCGCATGGGGGCCATATGCTATCTTGATGAGATTGTGGAAGCCCGCAAGGATACCACGGTGGTGATCCATCCACTGACCGATGACCGCCGCATGCTGAGCATTGATAAAAAAGGCGAAGTGCTTTGCGCCCACGCTGATTTCATGCTGGTGATATCCTACAATCCCGGCTACCAGTCGGTTCTCAAGGATTTAAAACAGAGCACAAGACAGCGGTTTATCGGCATGCAGTTTGATTATCCCGATCCGGACAACGAGACCCGAATCGTCGCCAGCGAAGGCCGGGTCGAGGTGTCGGTTGCACGGCAACTGGTGACCTTGGCCGGTAAAATCCGCAATATCAGAGAGCAGGGATTGATCGAAGGCGCCAGTACCCGATTGCTGATTTATGCAGCCCAGCTGATCCGGGGAGGGGTTGGGCTCAAATCGGCCTGCCGAACCGCGATCTGTCTTCCGCTGACAGACGATGAAAGAGTTCTCGAGACATTGGAAGATCTGGTAGCGGATCTTTTTTAGTTGCTTTGGTGTTAAAGCCTATGGATGCTCTTCTAAATGGTTGATTCGCCCATGAGTTCAGATAGACTAAATTCAAATCCCCAAGACCCTGACCATCCGGAGCTTATTTTGGCTACCGACGCTATATCACCTCTGGACAGACTTCGTATCGCTGATCCGGACACCTATGTTTGGGTCAAAGGACAACTTGCGCCGATGCGTCCGGTGCCGAGCGATGAGGCCCTGACACTGCTCGCAGAAACAACCATCTGGGGCTTGTCCCAGGAGGCCTCAATGGGTGAGGCCGTGGCGAAAGGGGTATTGCGCCTTATGGCGCGGACCTCCACAGATCGGCTCTATCTCTATGAAAAAATTGTTCGGCAGGCGGCCAAGACCGGTCCGACCCTCGGTCGCATTATGGCCACTTTTCTTTCACCGGTATTGCTCAAAGAAGGGGACATTCTGGAGCGCTTTTTAATCACTGTGGAGATCATGCAGCGCAAAGGAACTTATACACTCATCCCCCCCCTGGAGATAATGCAATCGCTAATATTGGCCGGAGACCAAGAGGGCGCATGCGCCTATCTCGATATGCTCGGGGCCACATTTTCCCAAAAGATGACCTACAACCGGAGTCTGCACCTGGTCTATCGGATTCCCAAGGCTGTCTCCGGTTTTGATCCAAAGCGCCGAAAAGCCCAGATCCTGCAGTTGCACAAAATCGCAATATTCGACCTCAAACTGGTGGAGCCTTTTTTAGACGGGGTGGAAAAGGGGACGGGCCTGCTGGATGGTACCGCTTTGGAAGAATTTGTGAGCCAGGCTTTGGCACGTTACGCCTATACGCCCGAGGCGGCGAGTAATTTTTTAAGCCTGGCCTCCAGGGTCGGCAAAGATGCCTGCACCGCCCTTGGGCGGGTCGTCACCATAGGCCATGTAAGCGCCCAACTCAATCGCTATCTATATGCACGTATCGGAAGGGCGGTCTCGGTCAAGCCCCTTTCGGAACTGCCCAATGACAAGCGCGATGTGCCATGGGTTTGTTCAGACGGCCGCCATATATACCTGCCCGATGAGATCGATCGCGAGTCAACCCAAGATGAAAATAGAATTCTGTACAAGGCGTTGAGTCGGTTGGAAGCTGGATATTTCGAGTGCCGGACTTTTGATTTTGATCTTGAAAAAGCCGTCGACAGGTATGCCGAAGTCGCCTGTCGGGCGGGTGGCCTTTTGAATGACAGGCGGTCCGAAAAGGCCAGCGATGGTGAGCGGTTCATCTCTTGTTTTTCCCCTAGAGCTCTTGGGGCTGACCTTTTTAATCTTTTTGAGCAGGCCCGTGTGGCAGCCCATTTACGGCGCCGCTATCCCGGGTTGATGCGTCAGGTCACCCCGGTTTTGGGGTCCGGGCTCCGTGATGGGGTGCCTCCGGCAGCGGATGACCTGTTGGCGCCCGTCTATTCTGAGTTGGTGTTGGATGACAAGATACCGGTCTCAGAGGATACCGTCATTGCGGCATTGCAGCACCGGCTTGTGGAGATGTTTCATGGGGGGATCGATGAAACGAGCTCTGTGGAGACTTCGGCCCGCCTGGCCTGCCTGGCCTTTGACGTTATCGAGCAACTATTGGGCAAGCGTGTGAATCGATATCGATCGATGGCCCTGCCTTTTGGCCGGCAACTGCACTGGGACCTGTCCGGTCGCGCCTTTGCAGCTTTGAACCAGACCGCCAAACGCATCAAAGTGCGGCTGAAAGAGATGGGCGTGGATCTTTACATCTCCGATCTCAGAAACCGTTTGGCTGAACAACATGGCGCGCTGGCGGCGGATGACATAGCCGAACTGGTTTTTTCCCGTACCCATGGCGCTCCTTCGATCTCATCATCCGACACCGGTCCATCCAAGCTCGATTTGGCCAAGCTCGATTTGGCCAAGCTCGATTTGGCCAAGCTCGATTTGGATGAACCCGACCTGGCAGCGTTGCTTCAAAAATCCGGGGCCGGCGTAGCGGCCTGCCCCCAGACAAATGGCCAGGCTTTCATCTACCCGGAGTGGGACCACCATCTGCAGGACTATCTCTATGACCACACCCGGGTTTACGAGGCTGAGGTGCCTTGTGATACGGGCGGGGCACTTTACAGTGGTCTTCTGGCGCGGCACCGCGGGTTGGTGGCGGGTATGCGGCGTGCATTCGAATTGCTCAAACCGGAAGGGCTGGCCATGCTGAGGCAGTGGCCGGAAGGAGACGCCTTCGATTACCGGGCGCTGCTGGATTTTGCCATGGATCGTCGGGCGGGACGCATTGCTTCGGATCGTCTCTTCATCAAACGAATCAAACAGGAGCGCGAGGTGGCGGTGCTGCTGCTGGTGGACCTGTCTCGATCCACCGCCTATCCGGTTTGCGGCGGTAAGAGTACGGTTTTGGATGTAACCCAACAGGCCTTGGTGCTCTTTTGCGAGGCTTTGGAGGTGGTGGGCGACGACTACGCCATTGCCGGCTTCTCAGGTTCGGGGAGACACTGTGTTGACTTTTACAGCCTCAAGCGATTTCAGGAACCACTCTGCCCGGCGGTGCGTTCGCGTATATCGAACCTGAAACCCCAGCGCAGCACCCGGATGGGGGCGGCCATACGCCACGCCACGGCCCTGGTGGCACAGGCCGAGGCAAGGGTGCGGCTGATGATTGTTGTCAGTGATGGATTCCCAAATGATATCGGGTATAAATCTGATTATGCCATTGCCGATACCTGCCGTTCGATCCAAGAAGCGCGATCTCGTAATTTCCATGTCAAGGCCATCACGGTCAATATTGGAAGCGATCCTCGACTGGATGACCTCTATGGCCGAAATCACCACCATGTCATTGGCGATGTCCGTGACTTGCCGGATAAATTGATCCGGTTATATGGCGCTCTGACACGGGTTTGATCCTCTAAAGATTGATAACACTTAAAACGCATTGAAATGGAGTTTTATGCTCATTCATGACGATATTTTTGCTTGGGAAGGCTTTGGCGGCATGCTTGAGTTGGCCTCAGGGCGATGCCGGTTGCGGATATTTGATTTGAACCGATCAAAAGAGAACCCGGTGATGCACATCAAGCCCATCGTCACAGTCGTTTCCGATCTGCCGGGCCATGAGTCCCGACCCCAGAATTTGTCGGTTCGCAGTTGCACCAGTCATATTGCCACTAGCGTGGTTCGGCAGTTCGACATCGATCCCCAACGGATGGTTTTTTTGGAGTACTATCCCCCATCGACCTATGGCGACAAACAACAACACCATATCCCCGCAAAATTTGATGTGGTGGACTTTGTTTGGCACGACAACAAGGCCTTGCATCCCAAATGGCGTGTGTTGCGTCCGCCGCTGCTTGATGTGATTTCAGAATTGATAGAGCGGACACAGTGATCCTATAATTTTAAAAACAAGGTATGGGCCTTGCCGGTCTCCTTTTCCTTGAGCTGCAGGCGTAATTGTTTCGCTGTGGCGGCCTCCCCAGGGAAAAAGATGATGCCGTGAGATAAGTTTCCCGGTGTTATGGCCTGATTCTCCAGGGATTTGTCCTTTAAGTCGCGGACGATGGAAGAGCGGGCATCATTGGATGCATAACCGGAGGCGCCACCCAACACCGAACCGGCTGCTGCTCCGACGGCGGCGCCTTCACCGGCGGTCCGGGCCACGTCTTCGCCGGAGACAATGCCCACCGCAGCACCGATAATGGTCCCGGCTGCGGCACCCAGAAAACCCTTATAAGCCCCCTCTTTGAACATCTGTTGGGTTTGGGCATACTTTGTGGCCCGTTCATAGGCAAACCTGTCGGTCAAGATGGGCCATAAATTACCCTGACGATCCTCGAGAAACGTCTGGGCTGGATTTATCTCCATGCTGTGCCGGCCTTGGTTGTCAAATACCAATTGCACCGGCAGCATGCCGGCGCCGCGAACATCAAAGCCGAAGGCTTCTTGGGCAGCGGTTGTATCGACGAAAGCTTGGGCGCCTACCTGGATGCCTTCGGCTTGAACCATATTATTGTATGCGGACGGGGTCTTGAATGGCAGGGGTTTGGCTTTGTAGGCCGTAGAGCAACCCATGGTGTTGATTGCGATGAAGGCACCGATCAACCATACGGCAAATTGTTTCGTCATGCGGGGCTCCTTTTCTGATAGCGGGGGGTAGGGTATCAGTGATGGATTACTTTAAGCCTGTATAATGTCTTAATAGCTTCTGGTATGC
>JASFKE010000124.1:0-8741 GCA_050118795.1 Desulfobacteraceae bacterium
CTTTTAGCAACGCTGCGGTTTCGGCCTCTTTCTTGGCCTCTAATTCCGCCTTTTTTTTGGCCTCGGCTTTTTTTCTGGCCTCTGACGCTGCTTTTAGCAAAGCTGCGGTTTCCGCCTCCCTCTTGACCTTTAATTCCGCCTTTTTCTCAGTCTCTGCCTTTGCCCTGCCTTCAACTTTTGCCATCGGTACATAGCCTTCAATAAGTTTACCGTCTTTATTGAAGTAACCGATAAATTTTGTACCGTCGGATGTGATGAAGATCCCTTTTCCAATCAACTTGCCGTTTTTCCATTGGCCTTGATATTGAGACCCGCCGGCGGTGGTATAAACCCCAGGTCCATTTCTCATATTGTTTTTCCATTGGCCTTGATATTTTGAATCATCAGCGTAATGATAAACCCCCTGACCATCAAACTTATCATTTTTCCAATGGCCTTGATATTTAGATCCATTGGCACGGGTAAGCGTCCCCTGGCCACTTCTCAGATTATTTTTCCATTTCCCGATGAATACGGAACCATCATGATAGGTAAATGTCCCCTGGCCGTTGAATTTATCATTTTTCCATTGACCGGCATATACCGAACCGTCGGGATATGTATAAGTTCCGTAGCCATTGGCGCAGTCTCCTTTTATGCACCCACCCATTGCAGTTGATGCGCAAAAGATCGAAAAAGAGAGCACTGATAAATAAATTGAAAGTACTTTTATTTTATCTTTAAAGTCCATAAGAATTAAAAAAAAGAGGGGAATTTTATCTATATCCCATAGAAGTATGACGAAATAAAATTCGTGTGTCAAGATAGAAACTGATATTTAGATAGGATTACTCTGAATTTTGTTTCCCTTACTACCACCATGCCTTTTTGGCCCTTATTGCCTTAATATCCTAATTTTAAATGAAAAATGCAACTATAGGGCAAAGATCGATTCCGTTGTACAAAACAAGTCGTTTTCGCGGGCTGGTTCTACAACGTCAATTAATTAATCGCCGTAGGATAGAGTGTCATGCTGAAAATTTTGAATTTTGCTATCAAAAACATCGCCGCTAACAAAAAGAGAACGCTGATCACACTTGCTGTCATTTTAATAGGCCTTTTTGCAATTAATGTCGGCAAGGGTATCATGTCCGGTATGCAAAAAGAGAGTGAGTTAAGTGTTACAGAGGGACGAACCGGAGAAATTCAAATTCACAAAAAGGGTTATTTTGATGCCGGTGAACTTAATTTACTGAGTTACTCCATTGAACGCTCCTCCCGGTTACAAGATGAACTTAAACAAATAGATGGGGTCAAGCATGTGGCTGGAAGGATTCAATTCGGGGGATTGCTTGGCAAAGGAGATGAAACAGCCGTAATGGTGTTTTGCAGGGCTGTAGATATTATAAACGAAGTCAAGGTCTGTCCAAGAATTAAAGATAATATCATTGAAGGAAACTTTTTGACAAAAGATAATGAAAACGGAGCCGTGATTGCCGGCGGCCTGAAAAAGGGGATTGGGGCAAATATAGGCGATTTGATAATAATCGTCGCCAATACCAAAGATGGCTACCAGAATGCTATAGAAGTGGAGATAGTTGGCGTGGTGGAGGAAAAAGCCGCACAGGCAAATGCAAGACTGGTATACTTGTCGATAGAAAAAGCTCAGGAGTTATTATACATGGGCGACGAAGTGACTGAAATTGTGTTAAATACCTCCGCCAAAAGCGATATAGATGCTCTTAACAATTATCTTAATCAGCATTTAATGCGCAGGGAGCTTCAAAGTAATACATGGGTTGATGTATCGGCATTTTTTGTCGGTGTGATGGAAAAACAAAATGTGATCATATTTGCTCTTTGTCTTATATTTTACTGCATCGTTATATGCAGTATTACCAATACGATGATGCTTACGCTCTTTGAAAGAAAAAAAGAGATAGGTACCATGATGGCTATTGGGATAAAATCAAGGCATGTCATCCAACTTGTCATAATGGAAAGCACGATCATCGGATTTATCGGAAGCCTTATGGGCATACTATTAAGCGCAGTGTTAATTGTGATTTTAAATAAAGTGGGTTTGTCTTATCAGCCTCCCATGGGTATCGACTCAGTCACGATATACCCCCTTATCAATCCTAAATTTATGATATTTTCTTTTTTGCTGGGCATAATTAGTTCCATTGCAGGCTCAATCTACCCGGCTGGAAAGATATTACAGGTTAATCCGATCGAGGCACTTAGAACCGCCTAAATCCTATCGTGTGCAAAAAGTCTAAAAGCCTTTGGTATCCAAAATCGTTTGATACATTCGTAAAAGCAATAAAAATTGGCGAGGAGATAATAAATGCTCAATAAGAGAGCGAAAATGAAAGTCCCTGCGATTTTGCTAAGTATGACATTAATCGTTATGCCGGTTGCCTCTTTCGGACAGGACGATGTCAGGTACGGCCCTGACATCGAGAAAGAGGCTCCTGTTCGATATGGCCCTGAAATTGAGAGAAAGCCGGGTGTACGGTATGGTGTTGATATCAGGGTGGAAGATATCAGGCAGGTCGAACCCGGTGTCATAGTGCCTGAGGAAGTTCCAAGTGATTTTGAATTTGAAATGAGAAATTATGTCAAACTTTCAGGATATTATGACGATCTAAAAGATGATCCCGTTGTAAATCCGGACAATATTTTGGAAAAAGAGGAGTATGGTTTTCTTGGGGAGATCAATACGCAGTTAACTTTATCTTATCTCGAAGACTATCAATTCAAAACTGATGTAGGGTTCCAGTTCAACCCGGGTCCGGGTGAGCAAGAAGATACCGATACCCATTTTATGACAAATGAATTTTATTTTGACCTGTTTATGGGTGAGCTAGTCTATTTAAAAGCGGGCAAGAAGAGAAACACCTGGGGGGTCGGCTGGACCTTCAACCCCATTGATGATGTTATGGATTGGCCGAAAAATCAAGTTGATCAATCAGACTCCAGGGAAGGAAAGTATTTAGCCGCGGTAGAGGTGCCTGTTGGAAACACGTCGTTGAGTTTCGTTATTTTCCCTGACGTTGAATTTGATTTGGAGTCCGAACAAGGCCAGTCAGGTATTCCTGATGATATTGATTTTGATGATCCATCACTGGGAGCACGGGCGTTGTTTTTACTATGGGATACCGATATCGCCTTTACATATAATCGTACGGACAGAATTTCTGGTTTAGACAAGGACTATTACGGGTTAACCCTGAACCGATATTGGGAGGATCTCGGGGCCTATGTGGAGGTATCGGCTCACGAGGGTAATGACCTGGAAATTGTTCAGCAAAATGCGCTGGGCCAGTATTATTTTCCAACCGGTGATGAACTTGAGACAGTGAAAAAGGCTGATGATGATATATATGTTAATTTTGCAGTTGGTATAAATTATACTTTCGCTAATGATCTTAAAATCGGTGTAGACTATTACAGAAACAGCGAGGGGTATGATGACGATAAATTCGAGGCATTTTATAATTTCCTCAAAAATGATTCTGATCTTTACCTAACCTCATACGATGAGACAATTAAAAATAAGATACTGAAATCAAATCAATTACTGGGAGATAGAATACGGCGAAATTACCTCTCCCTGACTTTCGACAGACCATTTACGTTTGATGATTTCAATCCTCATCTGGGCGCAATCATATCTCTGGATGATGGCAGTTTTTTGCTTAATGGGTCAATTGAATATGCCATTAGAGATGATACCAGCATTACATTGGATATAAAATGGTATGCAGGAGAAGACGACACGGAGTATGGATTGAAACCGGATAATTATAAGGCTTTCCTGAAAGTTCAATATTTCTTTTAAATGGAGGGGGTTATGATTTCTGTGCAAGATGTGACCAAGGATTATATTCTAGGAAAAACCATTGTGAAAGCTTTGCGAGGCGTTAGCTTGGATATTGCAGAAGGTGAATTTGCCTGTATTTCAGGCCCTTCGGGATGTGGAAAATCAACTCTTTTGAATTTAATCGGTTGTCTGGACAAGCCAACCACTGGGAGGGTGACGCTGGATGATGAGGACGTTGGAGAGCTTAGCATGAATCAGTTGGCAGAGATCAGAAACAGGAAAATAGGATTTATTTTTCAAAGTTTTAATTTGATCCCGGTTTTAAATGTCTATGAAAATATAGAGTTGGTTTTTATGTCATGGAAAAATTTTCTAAAAGAAGAGATGAAAAAGAGAATTACATCCTTGATAGAGGAGGTCGGGTTAGCTGATTACATCAAGCATAAACCAGGTGAATTGTCGGGGGGGCAAATGCAGAGGGTCTCGATTGTCCGGGCATTGGTAACAAACCCACAGGTAGTACTGGCCGATGAACCCACAGCAAATCTCGACAGCAGAACAAGCAAAAACATTCTTGAAATAATGGTGGATTTAAATACCAGACACAATACGACCTTTATTTTTTCGACCCACGACCCGATTGTTTCAGACTATGCAAAGAGAATTGTCTATCTGTCTGACGGAGTTATTAAAAAATGAAACTATGGAAGATCGCAATCAAAAACACTAAGCGAAACGTCAAAAGAACAGCAATAACGGTCGTCACTGTCGTTATCGGTGTTTTTATAATCGTTTTCGCCGGAGGTGCGGTAAAGGGGTTCCAGAATGAAACGATCGTTCAAGTAATCCAGACCAGAACAGGTGATATCCAGATCCACAAAACAGGATACAGGGAAACACTGGAAATAATGCCTCTGGATTTATCAATTCATTTCAACGATGTCCTCAATGGCATCTCCGGCATCAAAGGGATAGATGAGATATCCGGTAGAATATTATTTTCGGGGCAACTGACGACCCAGGAGGAGTCGGCTGTATTGTTCGGAAAAGCGATCGATGTGGCCAAAGAGGTCGCTATATGCCCCAGGGTAAAGGCTAACATGGTTCTTGGAGAATTTCTAACTCCGGAGGATAAAAACAAGATAGTGCTAACTGATGATTTATCCAAAAGGTTGAAAATAAATGTAGGGGACACGCTTCTGCTCTTTGCGACGTCACAAAAAGGCGCGATAAACGCTACTGAACTGATATTAAAAGGTGTTTTTCGTTCAGATTTGCCTGATTCAAGCAAGAAGCTGGGGTATATCCCGCTTCAGACAGCACAAGAGTTACTTCTAATGGAGATGATGGCTACTGAAGTAGTTGTAAAAAAAGAAAAGGGCTACGATATCGGCAAAATCGTCGCAGAGATGAAAAAAAAATTTTCAGGAGATGAATTTGAGATCAATACTTGGGCGGAGATCGAACAGATCATTCTCCAGATGGTTGAAAACCAAAATTTTCTCTCTTTTGTTGTCTCCGTAATATTGTTTATAATCGTTTTTTTTACGATTATGAATACGATGCTGATGGTTGTCCTTGAAAGAACAAGTGAAATCGGTACACTAATGGCAATAGGCTTTAAGAGAAGACATATATTGTCTCTCTTTGTTTATGAGGGTACTCTTAAGGGACTTATTGGTGGAACTATAGGCACCGTTTCAGGTGTTATCGCAGTGAACATAGTAAATGCGATAGGAATCCCTATCTACAAGCCCGGTGTGGAGAAGGTGACATTTATACTACGCCCGGAAATCGATTTCAGATTGATTGTATTGGCGCTCCTGTTTTCCGTAGGAGCAGCAGTGCTCGCCTCTATCTATCCGGCAAATCGAGGATCGAAGATGAATCCGGTGGAGGCATTGCGCAGCGTGTAGAAAAAGGGGAAATATTCAAAATGAATGACAGTGAAGGGGAATGACAATGATGCAATTTCATAAGACGACTCGGATATTGTTAACTGTCGCGATAGTTGTTTCAGTCGCATTGATGATGGGTCGCGGAATAGCAGTGGCTGATAATTTAACAGAAAAGAACGATGCCTTGGTGATAGAGACGAATAAGGGAGACCCAGTCCCGGAATTTACGCTTGAGAATATGAAAGGGGAAAAAGTTTCCATGAACGACTTCAGGGGTGGTGCCCTTGTTCTCGGGATTGCCTTTTTCCCTGAAGGTGAAAAAGCTATTCGCAATATGGAAGAATATCGGAAAAGTGTAATATCGGATTTCAAAGGAAAAGGGCTGAGTTTTCTGAAAGTTCTGGAGATTAATAAGCCTGTCTTTATGAAGAAAAAATTTATCCTTTCAAAGATGGCTAAACAGCTCGAAGGAATTCCCGGGGCCCAAAAAAATACTCTCATTGATTGGGGGGGGGCTCTAAATCTTTATGAGAAATTTGGTATTAAAGATAGAAAGGTGCCTGCATTGTTTGTCATTGGAAAAGAAGGTGAAATTGTTTACGCCTTTCAAGGGTGGCACAGCATGGGCAATCAGGATATGTTAAATAACGAACTCAAAAATATTGTAAAATGAGGGAGGAAAACGATGTTGAAAAAAATGGTTTTGTTTTTTCTGCCTATCGGATTAATATTCGCTTATAATATTGCTGGCGCCGAGGAGGATGCAAAAAAGATTGTGGTGGAAGTCGAAAAAATCCTTAGCCTTGAAAATGTTAAGGGCGATCAAAAAATGACGATCTATAGAAAAGATGGAACCGTAAGAGATTACATAATGGAGATTATGACAGTTGGAAAAGGAAAAACTTTTTTGCAGATTCTTTCGCCTCCAAGAGAAAAGGGGAGGCAGTTGCTGAAGCTCGGGGATACCGTGTGGAGCTATATGCCGAGCGTAAAAAAATCGATAAGGGTCTCTGGCAGGGGGTCCTTTATGGGGGGGGATTTTGAAAACAATGATGTTCTTCGGCTGGATTTAACAGGTGATTATACGTCAGAAATCATAGAGGAATTGCCCGACCAATATGTATTGGGGTTGAAAGGAAAAGACCTAAGCCTTTCCTATGCTAAAATAAAATTATGGGTGAGAAAAGATAATTTTCAACCGGTAAAGCAAGAATACTATACGCTAACAGACAAACTGATCAAGTCGACCACTTATCAAGACATAAAATCTTACGGTGGATGGAAAAAGCCTTCTAAATTGGTGATGGTAAACGCGTTAAACCCAAAGGTAAAGACAATACTTGAAACACTAAAATTCCAAGGCGGCGTAAAAAATCCGGCGAAAAGATTCCGAAGATCCTTCCTGGGTAAATAATCTCAACCAGAGTATAGAAGGGTGTAACAATGATGATCATAAACCGGCAGATAGAAAAAGCAATGTTTAAGAGAGTGCTCATTATAGGTTTTATCATTTTTTTTACATGCTCATATGGCCTTACTGTAAATCAGAATATTTCACAAGTCGATGAAAGAGCGGCTGAAATACTACAAAAAGTCAGCCAAATTCTGGTTTTGAAAGATACCAGGTCAGAGCAGGTCATGACTGTATGCAGAAAGGATGGAACCATCAGACAATACAGGTTGAGGATAATGACATCTGGAATGAACATGGTTTTTGCGGAAATTATTGAGCCTAAACAGTTCCAAGGCAGACAGCTATTGAGACTGGATGATACCGTATGGGCATATTTTCCAGATCGATCTGCTCTTCAAAGCAGGGCCGAGCTTCGTGCAAAAAGAGCGATTAGAGTCTCTGGCAAGGAAAAATTTATGGGCGGTGATTTTACAAATAATGATGTTCTGCGGCTCAATTTATTGGATGATTATTCACCTAAAATTGTAGAAGATATACCCGATCAGTATGTTTTGGAGCTGAAAGGCAAAGATGTGAGAGTTGCCTATGAAACAGTAAGGTTGTGGGTGCGTAAAGTTGATTTACAGCCCATAAGGATGGAGTGCTATACCATTAGCGACGAGCTGATAAAATCCGTCTTTTACCAGGATTATAGAGATTTTGGTGATGGCTTTGTAAGACCCGGAATGCTGGAGATCAAGAGCGCTGTACTACCAAAGAGCAAGACCTTTCTCGAGATCATATATTTGAAAAGAGGTGTAAAAAATCCGACCAAACGGTTTCTCAGAAGCAGCCTTGGCAAATAGATCATATTTATTATGTAAATATATTGGAGATGAAACGAATGAGCATAAAGAAAGGTGTATTTAAATCTTATTGCGTGTTTTTGTCTACAGCAGCAATGCTGGTCATCTCATCAGCGCAACCTTATGCTTCTGACAGGATGGTCGAATTTGCTTTTGGCGGGACGGTAACAAACGTAGTAAATTTGGACCAATTGCCTGAAGAGTGGCAGCAGGTTCTGCCTGGTGATGTCTGGTCGATGATCTACCATTTTAAATCGTGGATACCGATGACGTTTGTGGAGGCCTTCGGTCTGGATGCCTATGACGGCGCTGTCACCAGTTACAGCTTCACCATTGAGCGAGACGGCGTTGAGATACTATCAGCTTCGTCCGCCTTCGTCGCAGCGTCGTGGATATTTATCCTTGATAATGGTGAGGTGGATCCGGGACCACCTCCGGTGGTGGTGGATCGATATAGTGTTCAGATAAGAGATCCCAGGGTTTGGGATCAAGGATTTTGGTTGACACTTCAGGACTCGACAGCTTCAGCATGGGATTCACGCGCCTTACCTTTGGATGGAGACGTTACGAGGAACGTGGCCCTTGGTGATTATGATTCAGCTGCAATGCAGTTTGGAGCGGGCAGCTTTCCCACTCAACCGGAAGATGGCGGATTTCAAGGCAGTGTCTCATGGCATACCTCAACGGTGGTCTCACCAAGTGCGGAAGGCGGCTGCTTTATCGCCACGGCGGCCGGAGACTCCTCAACAGCTTATACCTCACATGTGCACAATAAT
>JASFKE010000125.1:0-8719 GCA_050118795.1 Desulfobacteraceae bacterium
TGCCATATTTTCACAAAGGGCTGTTTTTTCAGCAAGCCGAGGCTCTTTTCCCGCACCACTTTGTAAAATGAGGGATCCCGAAACATTTCCGTTACATTGATGGAAAGATCCTGGAGCAATGTTTCAAAAAAATCCGTTTGGTTAATCACCCTGTGCTGCATGCTCGAAATGGTTTTGAGCTGGGATAGAGAGCGCCTGCGTAAAATTCGCCGCTTGATGGAGGCTTTGGCATAGTCCCTGAAGTCATAGCCGTACTTTAAGTATATGGCCTCTAAGAGCAGCTTGATTTCAATATCCTCATTGCTCATCCGCTTCATGAAAATCTCCATCAGTAGAGCCACACCCTCAACGTGGAGAGCAGTTTGTCCGCATCCACCGGTTTGACAAGATAGTCGTTGGCCCCGGCGGCGATGCACTTAGAGCGGTCAGCCTTCATGGCTTTGGCCGTGAGCGCAATAATCGGTATCTTTCGAATATCGGATGTCATATTTCTGATGTTGCGCATGGCGGTATAGCCGTCCATCTCAGGCATCATGATATCCATGAGCACCAGATCGATATCATGGTGCTTTTCCAGTCGCCGAAGCAACTCTTTGCCGTTCTTGTTGGCAATGACCTGCATGCCCTTTTTTTCAAGAATATTGGTGAGGGCAAACACGTTTCGCATGTCGTCGTCCACCACTAAAATCTTCTTACCGTGCAAAATCGCTTCACTGTCGTGGATCATTCGGAGCATTTCTCTTTTCGCTTCGGGCAGGTCGGCCTCCACACGATGGAGAAACAGCGCGGTTTCATCGAGGAGTCTGTCTATGGAATCCTCACTCTTGACGATAATGCTCTGGGCATAATCTTCCAGGGTCGCCTTCTCTTTGGCGGTGAGTTCCCGGCCGGTATAGACAATTACAGGCAGTTGGTGCAGATTGTTTGTGTCGCGGATGTTTTTAAGCAACTCCAGCCCGGACATGTCCGGAAGGCCAAGGTCCAGAACCATGCAGTCGAATTGTTCCGAAGTGAGCAATGCATAAGCTTCATGGCTGGTTGAGGCCAGGGTTGTATGCACGTCCTTATCACCGATCAGCTCTGCAATGGCCGTTCGCTGGGCTCTATCGTCTTCCACCACCAGCAGGTTTTTAACACGCCTTGAAAAAATGTGGTCAATCTTTTGGAAAACCTGCTCAAGGCTCTCCATGGTGACCGGTTTGATAAGATGGCCCACAGCGCCCATGCGCATGGCATCTTGGCTGTCATTGGCTGCAGAGATGAAATGCACCGGAATGTGCCGGGTTTTGGGGTTCTCTTTGAGCCGAATCATGACGGCCCACCCATCCATTCCCGGCAGGTTGATATCCAGAATAATGCCGCTGGGTTTATAGAAATCGGAAAAATGCAGACCGCTCTCCCCGTTTTGGGCCACAATGGTCTTGTAATCCTTTTCACGGGATATATCGCGCAAAAGCCGGGCGAATTTTGGATCATCCTCGATGATCAATATCGACCGGTCCCCGGGGGATATCGCTTTGCGGTCGTCGGAAACAATCTGGTTTACCGCTTCAGCAGTGCCGGTTTGTTCGATGGCCAGAGATGCAGTTTGATCGGCATCTACCATTTTTGGTGGTCCATCATTTTCAGGCGCCGCCGGTGTTTCGTCTCGCCCGGCCGTTTGTACCCGGTCCTCGGAAAAGATTTCAGGCAGGCAAAGCACAAATTTGGAGCCACGCCCCTCTTGGCTGTCAACCGTTATCTCACCACCGAGAAGGTTGGCAAGTTTCCTGGAGATGGACAGCCCAAGTCCGGTGCCGCCGTATTTTCTCATGGTTGTACCATCGGCCTGAGCAAATGCCTCGAAGATTATGTTCAGCTTCTGAGCACAAATCCCTATGCCGGTATCGGATACGGAAAAGGCAATGGCGCTGTCCGGTGCCGGGTCGACTCCGACCGGATCCATCTTTTTGTCCGGCTTTTTCTCCGGAGGTCCGATTTCGAAGGTGACGCTGCCTTGTGAGGTGAACTTGAAAGCATTGGACAACAGATTCTTGATAATTTGTTCAAGGCGCTGTTGGTCCGTGCGAACCATTGACGGCGCATCTTTTGCCGTTCGGATTTTAAATTTGAGCCCTTTTTCTTTGGCAACGGGGGAGAAATTGCGTCTTATGTTGGTGACGATATCTTGCAGCTTCACCTCTTCAATGTGAAGCTGCATTTTACCGGACTCCACCTTGGAAAGATCGAGGATCTCATTGATCAGCTCTATGAGCTCGTTGCCGGAGCTATGGACGGATTGAGCGTATTCCACCTGTTTTTCCGTCAGGGTCTTCTCCTTGTTGTCCCACAGCAGTTTGGACAACAGCAGGATGCTGTTCAGCGGCGTTCTGAGTTCGTGGGACATGTTGGCCAGAAATTCGGATTTGTATTTGCTTGTGATTTCCAGCTCCTCGGCTCTCTTTTCGAGCAGCGCCCGGGCCTTTTCCAGTTCCGTGTTCTTTATTTTGATATCCGTTTTTTGCTCTTCGAGGATCCGGGTATGCTCTTCCAGCTCTTCGTTGGTCTGTTGGAGCTCTTCCTGCTGGGCCTGCAGCCTCGTCTCCGACTCGGTCAGGGCTTTGGTCTGCTGCTCAAGCTCTTCGTTGGCCTGGCGCAGCTCCTCCTGCTGGGCCTGGAGCTCTTCGGCCTGGGTCTGGGTCTCTTCGAGCAGCTCCTGCACCCGCAACCGGGATAGGGCGGAGTGGATGGCAATGGCGACATTTTCGGCCACCAGATCTAAAAACACCAGGTTGTCATCGGCAAACGCGTGCAGGGAGCCAAGCTCGATGACGCCTTTGACCTCGCCCTCAAAAACCACCGGCACCACCGCGATGTTGCGAGGCCGGGCCTCACCCAGACCTGAGCTGACAGCGATATAGTCATCCGGCACATCGGCCAGGATGATGCGCCGCTTCTCCAGGGCCGCCTGCCCCACCAATCCCTCTCCAAATTCAAACGAGTCGGAGAGATGCCCGTGCTTTTTGTAGGCGTAACTTGCGGTCAAGTGCAGGCGATCGTTGCCGTCGTTCACATAGAATGCACCGATCTGGGCCTCGAGATACCGGACCAGAAAGGTAATCAGGCCGCGCCCCAGGGCGGCCATATCCGGTTCGCCCCGCATCCGGTCGTGGAGCTGCGTTTGACCGGTTTTGAGCCAGTTTTGCCTTTGGTTTTCCCGGGTCATTTCACGCAGGTTGCGGGTCATCCTGTTCAAAGAGGCACTTAATCTGTCATCTTTGGAGCGTTTTGCAACTTCGACCGTATAGTCTCCCCGGGAAATTCTTTCGGCCAGATCAACCACCTGCATCTCGTCGGCGATATCGATCACATATTCTATGGCTCCTGTGATATTGCCGGCATTATCTTTTAACGGCGCGCAGGTATATCGGACAGGTCTTTTTTCAAACTCTGCGACCCTGGCAATCGTTTCTGCGCTGAACACCTGGTCCAATCTCATCGCCTTTGCGGCAGCGCAAGCCCTGGTATTGCAATGACCGGAATTGAACAGCTGATAACATTTTTTACCGATGCATTCATCCACCTCTTTGTCGAGCATTTTGGTTCCGGCATCGTTGATGAACAAAATATTGTAATCGGTGTCGATGACGTGAACCAGGGCGGGGATATTGTTCAGATAGCTGATTTTCCGGGCGGCATCTTCATGGGCCGCTTTAAGGCGCCGGCCCATCGTGTTGACCGATCGGCCCAACACGTCGCCGTCGCTGCGAACCGTCACCGACTTGCTGAAATCCCCTTGTGCAATGGCCTCGCATACGTCGGCAACGGATTTAAAGGAGTCGACCACCTGGCCGAAACAGTTGTTCATATGCCCTATTTCATTCTTCGGCGCCGGTATGGTTTCGTTGTCAAGGACGCCAGCGGCAACGCGGCCGGCCCAATCCGAAAGCCTTTTGACCGGCAGGGTGATACGCCTGGCCACAATGAAAGCAAGGCTCGATGCAATGACCATGGTGGCGAGCAGTAAAATGATATCCTGCTCTTTCTGGGTGGTGGCCGCCTTGACCGCCTCGGACTGCTTCACTTCGGTGATCACCGCCATACGGATGCCACCGATCTCTATATTGCTATGCATGCCGATCACGGGATAGCCCTTGCGGCCGATATAGGTTGAGACCTCTTCTGCGTCACAGCGACCCACCACGGGCGCTTCGCTTTCAATATGTTCGCACAACCAGCGTCTGGCCTGGTCGGTTGTCACCTTTTCACTTAAAATGGTCGGTTTGTCATCCAATACCGAGTTGGATCGCATGATCAGATCGCCGCCGATCAGATAGGACTCGGCGCTGGCTCCCAAGCCGATCTCTTGTTTCATGATCCTGTCTATCTCATCATGGTCGAGCTGCACGGCGGCCAGGCCGATCTTTTCCCCCTCATCATTCAGAATCAGGGTGACCAAAAAAGCGCCCGGTAAGTTATGGGAAGGCGCATATTTTGCGAAATCCGAAAAGAGAGGCATCTCTAGTTCAAACGCTTTTCGGCAAGCCTTGCCGAGCAAGGTGCCGGCGTATGGACCGTCAAACAGGTTTGTGCCAAGGTCCTTCTCCTGTTTGACACTGTAAAGAAGGTTGCCCTTTTTATCGATAATGAAAAAATCATAGAAACCGTGCGACGTTGTAAAGAACTCGATGTGCTTGCCGTGCTTCTGGTCAAGGGTTGCCCATTGCGGGCTTTTCACAAAGGTATTGAGATCCGCTCCCATGGCCCTGAAGGCGGACCCAAAATCATCCAGCATGGATAGAACGCTTTTTCGGCGGGCCTCAATGAGAAGGTTGGTCAGGCTCTTTCTGAAATAGTGTTGGATCTCATGGCCTTTGTTCTTGGCAATGATGGCAAGATCGTATTTTGCCCTGTTGAGCAGTGCGTTGTAAGTGTTTTGGTAGTTAAAATAACTCATGGTGATTAGGGGAAGCAGCGACAGGAAAAGAAACCAGGCCAGCAGGTTTGCGAAGAATCCGAACTTGTTCTTCGTTTTCACCGAAGGTTGTTTATCGGCGCTTGCAAGCGGCGTTTCAACGGTATGCTCCACGGTATCAATCCTTTCCCATGCTATGCAAAACGCCCCACCACAAATTTGTCGAGATCACACTTTTGGGACAGGAGACCGCACTCAAGGGCCAGATCATGTATGACAGATAATTTATCCTTGGTTGGCCTCAATGCCTGATAAGAGATGATGTCGTCTTTCACGATCCGGGCGATGTCCCCGGGGTGGTGATACATGTAGGATTTTTGAATCTGTCCGGCATTATCGGGGCTTTGATGGATCGCCTCCCCGGCCTTTTGAAGACTTTGGACCCATTCGGATACGGCCGCTGGATGCTTTTCAATGACGTTTTTTTTCACCAGGACCAGACAGCAGGCATGATCCGGGATAATATTTTTTGAATAATCCAATATGTGAGCGATATTTTCATTGACGCCCACGACGCCCCAGGGTTCGGCAACGGTGTAGGCGTTGATTCTTTTTGTTTTCAGGTTTTTTACCGTTTGCGGCGGTGGAATTTTGATCAGCCTGATATCATCAGTTTTTTCAACCAGACTATTTTTGAGATACCGATATAAAAGCACCCTGTGGGTTGCGTACGCATGGGGGATGCCGATGGTTTTACCTGCCAGCCCTTTGGCGTCTGAAATTGATTTTTCAGCGGCAATGACACTGCCGTTGATGTGCCCGAGCAACACACACCTCAACGGCGAACCTGCTGTCATCTTGAACATGGCCAGCGGCGCAAGCATGAAGACGGCGTGCAGAAAGCCCATGTCGACTTTGCCTGATAGCTCATCCCAGGATCTGCACAGGTGAGGTTTTACTTTCACATGACGGTATTTGTCGTTGTCCAATGCATGGGAGACCGGAAGGATCAAGTGGTCGGAAATGGGAAGATATCCCACATTCATTTTAAGGCGTTTTTTTTCAGCGGCGAAAACAGTCCTGTTTCCCATGACTTGAGCCGCCAGGATCGATCCTGCGCCATGAAACGAAAGTTTCATAAAATCCCGCCGGTTTATCTCTTTTTTCATTACTGCTTCTCCACAACTTCTCAATTCATCTACAACCCAACCTCTCCCGCACATTTTGGATCAGAAAGTGTTTTCAGCCTTTTTGCCATCTTTTTTATTCAACCATAGGGTGGAGATAGCAGTACCATAAGCCCTATTGGTCTATCCTATCAGCAAATCCAATGCCACCCACAAGGTGTGGTGATAACATCCTGTAAATATTTGAGTTTGTATAGCCTTATGATTTTGGACGACAATATATTGACAATCGTAATGTTAGAAATCCGTCATTGCGGATTTAAAAAAATGATCGTGCCTGTATGAGTGGTGCGACGTGATCTCAGGGCGGTCCAAAATACACCACACCTATATTCGAAGCGCCACTCACCCTCGCCTGACGACCGCTTGCAATATTATGTGACCGGATACACTTGCCAATCTTGCACAGGCCATATTCCAGCATGTTACTTTATCCCAAACACAAATGGGGACCCCCCACAAACTGAACAGGAGGCCTGTTATGAAGCTGATAGTAAAATTTTTGGTGGTTTTTGCTCTTGTGACCTTGATGTCCGCTCCGGCCGGTGCGGCCGGTAAAGTACGGTGGAAGCTGGCCATGACCTGGTCATCCACGCTGACACCGTTTGCCAACGCTGCATTCAATCTGTCGGAGAAAGTAAAGAAAATGAGCGGAGGCGATTTTATCATCCGCGTTGAAGGCGCTGAAAAGCACAAGGCGGCATTGGGTATATTGGACATGGTCAAAGGCGGACAGTATGAAATGGGACATACGGCTTCTTACTATTGGAAAGGTAAAGAGATCAGCTCCGTTTTTTTCTGCACCGTGCCTTTCGGCATGAACGCCACCGAGCAGTTGGCCTGGTTCTACCATGGCGGCGGCATGGAGCTGATGCAGGACACCTTCGACAAGTTCGGCGTACTCAGCTACCCCGGCGGTCACTCCGGCGTACAGATGGGCGGTTGGTTCAAGAAGCAGATCAACTCTCTGGATGATCTCAAGGGATTGAAGATGCGGATTCCCGGTTTGGCCGGCGAAGTCTTTGCCAAACTGGGGGTTAATGTCACCAACATCCCGCCTGGAGAACTCTATACCTCTCTTGATCGCGGCACCATTGACGCCCTTGAGTGGGTGGGTCCCGCCATGGATATCAGGATGGGCTTTCACAAAATCGCCCCCTTTTACTACACAGGCTGGCACGAACCCGCCACTGAATTACAGTTTCTCGTAAACAAAAAGAAATACGACAGACTCTCTGCCGAGCATAAAGCCATCCTCGAGGCCGCCATGCAGGCATCTTCCATGGAAATGTCCATAGAGAACTTCGCCGGCAGCGCGGAAGCCTGGAGTCAGATGAAGTCTGAATTCCCAAACATCAAAGTCAAGGAATTCCCCCAGCCCGTACTTAAGGCCATGAAACAGGCCGCAGATGAGCTGTACGAACAATACGCCGCCGAGAACGCTAACTTCAAAAAAGTCATGGCGTCCCAGGTCGCGTTCATGAAAAAAGCCCGGGACTGGAGCGCCATCTCTGAATACAATTACATCAAGATTACCAGCGGGTTATAGCAGCAGGCAATCTCCACTTCAACAGGTACGCAGGCCGTCCACCTCGGTTCACGAGACGGGGCGGCCTGTCAGCCAACTGAATAAAAATGGGTAGACAATGAAAAGAGTTGAAGAATCCATAGGTAAAATCGTCGATGGGGTTGGGTACGCACTCGCCGCTATCCTTATTCTTATGGTCCTCAATGTAGCCTTCGACGTTATGATGCGTTACCTGTTCCGCAACGGCTCCGTGGGCATGCAAGAGATGGAATGGCATTTTTTTTCCATTCTCATCCTTTTCGGTGTCGGGTTCGGGCTGCGCCACGAAGGCCACGTTCGCGTGGACTTCATTTACGACCGGTTGAGCGAAAAGAAAAAAGCGGTGGTCAATATTCTGGGAACGCTCTTTATGCTGTTCCCCCTGGCGTCGCTGATTCTTTTGGGCTCCTTCGGCTATGTCAATGACGCCTACATTACCAATGAGATTTCTGAAGATCCGGGCGGTTTGCCTTACCGCTGGATCATCAAAAGCATGATCCCGTTATCCTTCACTTTCCTGTTGCTGAGTGCAACGGGATATGTGTTGAAAAACATCGAAAAATTCAGAGAGGCAAAATAATGGTCGGTATTATCATGTTTTTCGCAGCCCTGGTCCTGCTTGTGGTCGGGTATCCGGTGGCCTTCACCTTCGGCGCCGTTGCGCTTTTATTCGGCGGTATCGCTGTTTTCTTCGAGCTTGCGTCCGACATCAGCATTGCAGCCTTTTGCGATGAGTTCGTAAGCATGTTTTCCATGATGCCCTTTCGCATCTATTCCATCATGACCAATACCATATTGATGGCGATCCCACTGTTCATCCTGATGGGTATCATTCTCCAAAAATCGAGACTGGCGGAACGGCTGCTCGAATCCATGGGCATTCTCTTCGGCAAGGTGCGCGGGGGGCTGGCAATCAGTACGGTGCTCGTTGGGGCCCTGCTTGCGGCATCCACTGGCGTCGTCGGCGCATCGGTGGTGGCCATGGGGGTCATTTCTCTACCGGTCATGCTCAAGCATGGGTATTCAAAAAGGCTCTCGTCGGGCACCATTTGCGCCTCCGGAACATTGGGA
>JASFKE010000126.1:0-8712 GCA_050118795.1 Desulfobacteraceae bacterium
ATAATACAAAAGGATTAGCAGAATGTTTCCGACAATACTTATTGTTGACGATGAACCTTCAATCGTTCAATCCCTAGGCGGTCTGCTGACGGATGAAGGATTTGAAGTGACAACTGCGGGAAATGGATATGAAGCCCTGCAAAAAATTGAAACCGATGTGCCTGACTTGATCTTGCTCGATATTTGGATGCCCGGTATCGACGGTCTTGAAACTTTGCAAGAGATCAAAAAACATCATCCTCACACCCAGGTGGTCATGATAACAGGCCATGGCTCTATAGAGACAGCGGTACAGGCTACAAAACTGGGCGCATTTGATTTCATCGAGAAACCGTTGTCCATCGACAAGGTCATCGTCGCCATTAACAACGCACTCAATTTCCGCCGTTTGGAAGAAGAAAATCGATACCTTCGAAAAAAGACCATCGACAAGCACTCCATTACCGGCAGCAGTGAACCGGTCAAAACGCTCATGGCCAATATTGCCATGGTGGCGCCCACCGACAGTTGGGTGCTGATCAAAGGCGAAAACGGCACGGGCAAGGAACTGGTCGCACAAACCATCCACAACCTGAGCCAACGGGCCGCCCAATCAATCATTGACGTGAACTGTGCGGCCATTCCCGAAGAGCTGATTGAAAGTGAGCTGTTCGGGCATGAAAAAGGGGCCTTTACCAGTGCCAAAGCAAAAAAAATCGGCAAATTTGAACTGGCTGACGGTGGGACTATTTTTCTTGATGAAATCGGGGACATGAGTTTAAAAACCCAGGCCAAGATTCTGCGTGTATTGCAGGAAAAACAATTCCAACGCGTCGGGAGCAGTCGTACTTTGGAGGTTGACGTCCGCGTCATCGCCGCCACCAACAAAAACCTTGAGGAAGAGATCAAAGCCGGAAATTTCAGAGAGGATCTCTATTATCGTCTGAACGTGGTGCCCATTGAGGTGCCGCCTTTGAGAGACCGCCGGCCCGACATTCCGCTGCTGGTGGACGCATTTTTAAAAGAGGCGGCCCAAAAGAACAGAGCCCTTAAGAAAAACACGACTGAAAATGCAATGGAATTATTGACTCAGAACAACTGGCCGGGCAACGTACGAGAATTAAAAAATCTCATTGAACGACTCGTTATTATGGTCCCGGACGACACCATTTCCGCCAATCACCTGCCCCGACCTTACAATCCAAAGAGGGACTCCACCGCGACCCTGTCCCTGGAACCTTTATTCGAGATGGGAAACCTTAAAACGGCCAAACTGCTCTTTGAAAAGCAATTCATACAGCACAAACTCCTTGAAAATGACTATAATGTGACCCAAACCGCTAAAGCCATCGGTGTTGAGCGCAGCTACCTGCACCGTCGTATTAAAAAATTGGATGAGGAGATTCAGGGATAGTTCACCCCATCGCTGTAAATTTGTCCGACGCGAATATCGTTTTATCATTATTGATATATTTCCACCCAACCATGGAGTTCATTTTGCGGGTCATCAGCGGCCGTATAAAAGGGCATCGGCTTAAAAGCCTCGAAGGATCGACGGTGCGCCCCACCGCCGACAGGATCAAAGAGGCCATGTTCAATATTTTGGCCGACAAACCAAATGGTGCCAAGGTGCTTGATCTCTTTGCCGGATCCGGAGCATTGGGGATAGAGGCGATCAGCCGTGGGGCTCAAACGGCCGTTTTTGTGGATGGCAATACCCAAGCAATAAAGGTGCTGCGCCAAAATCTAAATCATTGCCGGATCGACCACAACGCCGAGGTGATCCAATGGGATATCGAAAAAAACCTCAACTGCTTAAAAACCTCTGTTCACAAGTTTAATTTAATCTTTATGGATCCACCTTATCGCCGGTGCTTGGTCGAAATCGCCCTGAGGCAGCTTTTATCCATTGATTGTATGGCGCAAGATGTTCTCATCGTCGCCGAGCATGAATCCGGCTGCCGCATCAATATCCCTCAAAGCCCACTCCGCCTGACCGACTCGCGCCGATACGGCAGTACTCAACTATCATTTTTCGGGCTTCACCCCTAATCCGTATGGGCAGTGCGGACACCCTTTGTCGCCATTTTTTGCAGCACATCCGATCGTCCTGCCCAGATTGCATTTTTTACATTCCCATGCTAGGATCGCCGGAATTTTAAATCCTTTAAAGTGAAAGGACGGTATGAAACGCATTGCCATTTACCCCGGATCATTCGATCCCGTTACCAACGGCCATATCGATATCGTTCTCCGGGGAAAAACGCTATTTGACCAAATCATTGTGGCGATACTGCACAACCCCAGAAAAAAGAGTCTTTTTTCCATTGATGAACGCATGCTGATGCTTAAACAGAGCATGAAGGGCATCTCCGGGATCTCCTTTGATACTTTTAGCGGCTTGCTGGTGGATTACGCCAATCAATCCGGCGCCAACGCAATATTGAGGGGAATGCGGGCGGTATCCGACTTTGAATATGAGTTTCAACTGGCGCTGATGAACCGCAAGTTGAACCGTGAGATCCAAACCGTATTCTTAATGACCGGGTTAAGTTGGATTTTTACGAGTTCATCCATCATTAAAGAGGCCGCTCAATTTGGCGGTGATATCACCGACATGGTACCGTCCATCGTCAACCAAATGATTAAGGAAAAGTATGGTACGGGAAAATAATTCCATATGACATACATCGAACAGGAGTCATGATGGATTTGTGGCAACTCCAGATTTTTTGCAAGGTAATTGAACTTAAAAGCTTTTCCAAAGCTGGTCAGGCGGTTCATATATCCCAGCCTACAGTCAGCAGCCATATTAAAGATTTAGAAGAACATTTTTCAACCCAACTTCTTGATCGTATGTCCCGGCAGGTTTTCCCGACCAAGGCCGGTGAACTTTTATACGACTATGCCCACCGCTTGATCGCTTTGCGAAATAAGACCGAAGCTGCCATGGCCGAGCTCACCGGACAGATCCGGGGTCGAATCACCATCGGCGGCAGTACCATACCGGGGGGCTATCTTCTTCCGCAAGTGATCGGGATTTTTTCAAATGCCTTTCCCGAAGTCCGTATCTCAATGGTTGTCGGTGACACGTCGGAGATATTGGACAAGACAATATCCGGGCATATCGAGGTCAGCGTCGTCGGCGCCCTTGCCAAAGAAAAAATACTTACGCAATCCGCACTGGTCGATGATGAAATGGGCTTGGTTGTACCGCGGGGGCATAAATGGGCAAAGCGCAAACGAATCAAATTGCAGGAACTTATCGAAGAGCCGCTTATTATCCGAGAGCCGGGATCCGGTACTTTGAAATCATTAGAGTCAGCGTTGCAAAAAAAGAAGATAACCATAGGAGACCTTAACATCATCGCTGAAATGGGCAGTACCGAAGCGGTCCGGCAGGCCATTAAATGCAAGGTGGGCATCTCCATTTTATCCGCAATCGCTGTTTCGGAAGAGTGCCGATCCGGCCAGCTCAAAGTATTAAAGATAGAAGAGCTCGATCTCAAACGACATTTTTATCTGACCACCCACCGGCAACGCAGCCCCTCGCCTCTTTGCCGAGCCTTCATCGACTTTATCACCCGGAACATAGACAACATCCGATAATCACCCCTTATCACGGATGAATCACAAAACGGATGGCGCCGGGGGATTTGGCGGTGGCTTTTCTACCGGGGCAGATAGTGCCTTTTCCAAAAAGTTGAAACTCATCGTGCTTGACGTAAATCGGATCGCGGCCGGTAACATGCACAAAGGTGCCATTGGAACTGGCATCGACCAAAACAAATTTGCCTTTTCGATGTTCAATTTTGGCATGCATTCTAGAAATACCCGGATACTTCATGACGATGTCATTGGCCGGAAGCCGACCGATGGTAATCGTGGATTGGTTCTCATCCACCGTGTAGTCTATAGAATCAAAGGTGAGATCCAAAAAGGCCGACGTGTGTAACTCTTCGGCGGGACATTCCATCACAAGCGTTGCGTTCTCAACTTCATGGAGGTATTCGAATATGTCATAGGTCCCGGACTTTCCCTTGATCGGGAGCTTGCCGACAAAACGGGTCATTTTTCTATGCTGTTGGGTAAGATAGTTGAGGGTGGTTTCCGAAATCAAGGTCTGAAAAGGCTTTGCCAGGGTTTTCATTTTGGCGGCGGAGTTTACTGCATCTCCAAATATTTTATTGCCCACACGTATAACCGTTCCTGTATCGATCCGGATGTACAAGCCAATGGCGTCAATTTCTCCCCAACGAACGGAGGGTCGCGCATCAAGAAGCTGATGCATGCTGGCGGCGGCCACTACGGCGTCATCGGCAGACCCAAAAGCACACATCAATTCGTCGCCGTAAGTCCTTAAGGACTCTCCATTATACTTACGGGCGACACCGGAGAGGTCGCTCAACAGCTCCATGATAAGGCGCCGCGCCTGGTCGTCACCCAGCAGCTCATACATCTTGGAGCTACCAGCAATATCCGCAAATAAGACAGATCGGTTAAGGGTTGTTTCTTGCATATTATCCCCCGTTAGGAAGGACCCCAATATTCTGTTCTGATCAAAATAGTGCCTGAAAGCATCTGCAGGAATTTAAGAAAACAGGGTAATGAGAGTCACTCGTTGTAGTTGTCGTCGTCGACATATCTTTCGATACACCGCAACTCCCATGGAAGTCAAGATGAACGGAAGGGTTTTGGAACAATTGATTTAGGCTGATTATTTATATCTGGAGAGACGGATAGCCTTAGTTGACAAATAGCGGCTTTTTTGAAATCTGGGCGGACTCAATTTTAGTGGAGCTGTCCATAAGCCTTGCCCTGAATTCCTGGGCGCTGCTTTGATAGAGGGTGACGGTTTCATCCACACCCAATTGCCCCACCAGATCGATGCCTCGCTCCAGAAAACGATACTGGTCATGTTGATGACGCTCTGCCAATGTCTGGTCCATCGGTAAATCCGATATCCCGTGGGTGACTTGGGCTAATAATTCCGGCATGATTTGCCACACCAACCCGCCCACGACGGCCTCCTCCACCGCCATCCAACGGTCGATGACAGAGTTCACCTCGTGCAGTTTTTCCGGTTTAAGAAACGTTAGCTCCTCATGCATGGCCTTCTCCGTGGCTGACCGCAAAATAATATGCAGGGTCTCTTCAATGGGCACGATGAGCACATTGAATGGGTTTTGGGCGCTGTTTTGCCACAAAGTGAAGCTCTCACGAATGAACTCAAATTGATTATCTTCACCAATCTTGAGCTTGGAGGTATAGGATCCGATTGTGCCGCTGAATTCGCGGTTGCTCAGTTTTATCTTGATCTTTGAGTTATCATTTTCGGCATCGAAAAAAAGATACTCTTCGATGTACTCGTCTGCAATATTGTGCACTAGATAAGCGGTGATACCATTGTCACCGGGCTGTTGAAGTTCCGGAAGGGGTCCTTTCAGGGTTGCGATGGCTTTGAAGGGGCTGGGTTGTTTAATCCGCGCCAACAAGAAGGCGACCGCGTCCCGGCAGTATCGCTCAAATAATTGAGCGTATTCGTCTCGATTTTCGGGTACCACCCAAAGTTGCTTAAACGACGTTTTGAGCTGCCATTTGAGATGGTCCCCTGACAAATGGGACTGAATTTGTTGGAGTAGCTCATTGTTGGCATTGATATAGGCGATATTTTCCTGATTCAACTGGCGATCAAAATCTTGTTCGACACGGCCAAAGACCATAAGCGGATCACTCAGATCCTCTTTTTGAATATAATCCAACAGCCGGACATAGTTCGGTGGGGTGATGGGGGTATTGACCGCAAAAAGTTGCCCAGCGATACCTAAAACACAAATAACGACAGAGAGTGTTTGAAGTGCGAATTTTCTTGCCATTGCATCATTTCCTTGCCAAAGATTGCTTGCCCTGGACAACTGGCGAATTAGCATTCATTCATCAATGGCGTTGTAACACAGCAAAAAGCAAGCCAGCTTGATTGACAAATCGTATATTTTATCAGGGGCAAACCAGCAAAACTCACGAATGATATAATTAAACATAAATATTTATAATTATTTGTAAACTTAGTTGGTTTCGCTTAAGGGTCAGACATTCGCTTTATCCAAAACCCTGAATATCTGTCCGCCTGCATTTAAACGATTGACGCATTTTGCAAAAAAGTTGACGCATATTGTCAACAGAGACAAATATTGTCAGTGCACCATGGACACCTTTGGAAATTGACTTGCATAGGGTTCCAGGTTAGGGCAACATCAAAAATCGCCAAAGGAGATCAATGCCTCGGAATACTTACAAAAAAATTGGTATCGCCACCGCCATCATGATGGTGAGTATCTTCTTGAGCCGGGTTATCGGATTTGTTCGAGAGATGGTCATCGCGGCGGTGGCAGGCGCTAATGCTGACGTGGATGCTTACCGGGTGGCCTTTGTGTTGCCGGAAATTCTCAACCACGTGCTCGCCAGCGGTTTTTTGTCGGTGACCTTTATCCCAATCTTTGCCAAATACCTGGCCAATGACGATGAAGCCGGCGCCTGGAACATCTTTTCCATTATTTTGACGACCTTTGGCGGTTTTTTGGCGATGCTCGTGATCTTGACCATGGTTTGCTCACCCCAAATCGTACCGTTATTAGCCTTGGGGAGGCAAAACCCCGAGTTCCTCGAAACGGCCGTGCGCATGACGCGGATTATCCTGCCGGCCCAACTCTTTTTTTTCGCAGGCGGCCTTCTCATGGCGGTGCAGTTTGCAAAAGAACAGTTCTGGATCCCGGCCTTGGCCCCATTGATCTACAACTTGGGAATTATCTGCGGCGGGTTGTTACTGGGCCCCCGGATCGGCGTAGAAGGGTTTTGCTGGGGAGCGTTGGCAGGCGCCTTTATCGGAAATTTTCTGGTTCAGATCGCCGGTGCTCTCAAGGTGGGCCTGCGTTATAGGCCGCAATTCAATCTATCCCACAGACAATTGCGGCGCTACTTCATGTTGACCCTGCCGTTGATGTTGGGCCTGACCATGGTATTTTCAATGGAAATCTTTTCCAAATTTTTTGGAAGCTACCTTCCGGATGGCGGCATTGCCTGGCTGGACTTCGCTAAAAACATCATGATGATGTTGGTCGGCTTTTTCGGTCAGGCCCTCGGCGTGGCGGCCTTCCCGTACATGGCCCGCATGGCCGCCGAAAAGCGATGGGATGAAATGAACCAAATGTTCAACACCCTGTTGCGGCACCTGGCGACATTGGTCATTCCAACCTCCATTATGATGTATGTGCTGCGCAACGAAATTGTACGCGTGTTATTTGAAAGAGGAGACTTTTTACCTAAGGATACCCAAATGACGGCCATCGCCCTTAGCGGCATGCTGGTGGGCGCCGTCGCCATTGCCGCCATGACGGTGGTCAACCGCGGTTTTTACGCCACCCAAAATACCCTGCTGCCGGCCGTATATGGAACCATCGCCGTTGTTGTCAGCCTTCCGGTGTATTGGATCGGTCTTAGAATGTATGGGCTGGTCGGTGTCTCGTTGGCGATATCGATCTCGGCCATTATCCAAGTCTTCGTACTCTTCGCCGCTTGGAACCGTCGCAGCCATAACACCCAAAGCGTCGTCGTTTATACCACCTATATCAAATCAGCGTTGGCGGGAGCGCCTTTGGGCGCCATCCTGTGGATGCTTCACAGGTTGCTGGTGCATCGAATCGATCCAGCGACTTTTCACGGCAGCATCATTGTCATCTGCAGCGTGTTCCTGTTGTTCATCGGGCTGATGGCATTGGGTGGATGGATATTTAAAGTAGAGGGTATACGCTACGTGGCAAACCAGTTGATCCGTCGCCTGGGTTCCATCACAAACCCCCAACCTAAACCATAGGCATTGAGATCGTAAAGCGTAAGCGCCTGTGCCGCAGCCTATTTTTGGGCCTTACCCACACGCCCTATCACGGCGCCTATCACGGCTTCCACAGCTGCCTCAACGCTTAAATGCCCGGTGTTCAGCATCAAATCGTAATGGATGGGATCGCAGATATCCGCATTGAAAGATTGGCGAATGAAAGCCCGGCGTCGGTTTTCTCGCACCAACACCCGCCTTTTGGCGGCATCCGTGGTGACGTTGAAATGTTGGGCGACATTTTCGATGCGCTTTTCCAGCGGCGCGATGACCCTGACCGCGAAACGGTCTTTGCGCGGTATGATAAAATTTCCGCCGCGGCCCACCACCACCGCATGTCCATGCTTGCCGATGGTGCCGATAACCCGCATCACGTGATCCAGATAGATATCGGGGTGGATATATTGGTCCTTAACCAGGGAGGAGATAAAATCTTTCACCCCGGAAAGGCGCTCCTTTTCGAGGGATTCAACAACCGTTGCGCTGATTCGGGCACTCTCTGAGATCTTATGGATGATGTCGCGATGGAAAAAATCAAACCCCAGCCGCTCTGCGATCTGTCCGGCAATAATGCAACCACCGCTTCCCGGCTCCATGCATAGCGTGATAACGGGAATCCGCGCCTTTTTCTCTCTGCCCCCGGCAGCGTAAAGTTTGTGCCACTTTTCAACCTGGTCCCGTACAAATCCTTCGACAGACATCTCTTCTCGGTAAGTGTCGCCCATTTCAACCCCTCTAAATTTAATGAACCTGAACTATTTGCATCGATTTGGGACGCTTTCCCCCTGTCGATGCTGTTTCTGCACAGGCATCTTTACCAAGTTTTAAGCGGTAACTCAACAGGG
>JASFKE010000127.1:0-8699 GCA_050118795.1 Desulfobacteraceae bacterium
AAAGTTGAGCGCCTCCAACGCTGAATGTGCTTGGGGCTGTCCGGAAACCCCCTGCCAGATGGCCCTTAAAACATCGTTCAGCTCCTCTTTTTCCGGGGATACCGACGGTTGGCCGGATCCACCGCCTTCCAGCAATGCGCTGAAATGGTGCTGTACGTGTTCACGGTGTTGATTCAAGGCGTTGTGAAAGCTTGACCACTGATCAAACTCCATGGCCAAGGCCAATGCGATTTGTTCTTCCCCTGTTTTCGGCAGGCTGTGGCGTTGCTGGTCCATGTAGGCCTGTATGCGGTTTTCCGTCCGCCTCAGAAAGAGATAGGCAGAGGTCAGATCGTGTTCGGCTTGGGGTGGAATATAGCGATGTTCCACCAGCTTTTGGAGAATAGTCAAAATAGAGCGGGCCTGCAATTCAGGTTGCACGCCCCCCCGAATTAACTGAAACATCTGCCCGAAAAATTCAATCTCGCGGATTCCGCCAGGGCCCAACTTGATATTGTCTTGAAGGCCTTTGCTCTGAACCTCCAATGAGATGCGCTTTTTCATGTCGCGCAGGGACTCAAAAGTATTGTAGTCCAGGTATCGGCGAAAGACGAAGGGCTTGAGCTCCTCGATCAACCGTTGCCCGGCGGCGATATCCCCGGCCACCGCCCGGGCTTTAATCATTGCGTAACGCTCCCATTCCCGGCCATGGGTCTGATAATAGTCCACCATGCGGTTGAAACTCAGCACCAGGGGGCCGGATTCGCCAAAAGGGCGCAATAGCGTGTCCACCCGAAAAACAAATCCCTCGGCGGTATTGGCGCCGATGGTTTTGATCAGGTTTCGGCACAAGCGCAGGAAGAAGTCTTCATTGGAGGTGGTTTTTGTCCCGTTGATGGTTCGGCCCTCTTCGGGGTAAGTGAAGATCAGATCGATATCCGATGAAAAGTTCAGCTCATGGGCGCCCAGTTTGCCCATGCCCAGCACCACCAGTTGTTGGCCATTGCCTTGATCATCCACGGGGGTTCCCCACTCCAGGCATTGGCGCTGGAAGACAAAGGCCAGGGCCTGTTGTATGCACAGCTCGGCCAGGGCGGTAAGGTCTTCCAAGGTGGTTGCAAGATCGGCCAATCCAGCCAAATCACGCACGGCAATCCTCAACATCTCACGTTGCCGGAAAAGCCGCAGAAATTTGTCGAACTGCGCCTTTCCCATGGTCACCCATAATTTTTTAAACTCCGCCGCGGTCTCTTTTCCGCTGTTTGTCAGAAAGCAGTGCCGTAATCGCCGGTCGCGATCCCCGGCTCCATATTGCCGGGTCAGATCTCCGGATTCAACCAGGTCCATGACGATCTCGGGTCTGCGCATGGCGGTTTGTGCGACAAAGGGGCTTAAGGCAATCCCGGTTATAAGAGCGTCCGCGGCTTGGCCTTTGGGCGGAATCTTCAAACCCTTGCCGTTCGCGGTGGTTTGGAATTCTTGCCACTTAGCAGTCGCCGCATCGATGATACTCATGGGTAGGTTGGGCATATCGGCCTCAATGGTGTTGTGTTTTTGTTAGCAGGGTAGTGTCGGTTTCCGGTAGTTGGACCCATAATATAGGCTTTAAGATAATATTTTTGGACTGCGTTATCGGTGGTCGCGGTATTGCAATACAGCTGCCTCCCTCTATCCTTGCTAAAAACATTATCTTTTAGTCTATATATATCAAATTTCGAGCCCATGTCATTAACTTAGTCGAGGCCCGGCCATCGATCTGCCGGTTGGCGTTGTTCCTGGATTTGTCCATGCTTGTGCATGGAATACTACAAAATTGTAATTAAATTGGTGGTGACTTTCCATTTTTGTAATTTTATGAACCACATTTTCCTTCTCAAATATCCCTTTTCCTGCTATGAAGGCAAGTTCAGTTGTTGAAAGTGCAATGGCACATTAGTTGCTTTTTTGACTTTGGGCCATGGCGTTTAATCGGCCGCATTTCTCAACTGGCGCTCATTGTGCAGATCCTTGGGGTGGCCATTGCCACTGCCAAAGACAAGAGTAACACGGGAATTTTCAGGAGCACAAAATATCATGTGTCGTTTGTTTGCTATTTCAAGTGAGGATCCGCTCTCGCCCATGGTGGCCATGGATGCAATGGATGCCATGCGCGAGGGGCATGACGGATCGGGTGTGGGGCTTTTGTTGAGAGACCTGTCCGGGCCTTTTGAAGATATGCGCGATGCCCCTATTTTATCCGGCATTTTTACCAAGGCGGGGTTGCGAAGGCTGGATGAAATTTTGATGGATATCGGTTTCCGCACCAAGTACAAAATCTCCATCAAGGTCCCCAAAACACCACCCAAAGGGACCCCCAAACGGGATATCTATCTGGTTCGGGCCTATGAATACCCGGATGAGTGGGAAACCTGGACCCAGGAAGAACGCTACCTCGGGTTGGTGGAGACCCGGCTGAAGCTGCGGGCCCTGGGGGAGGAAAAAAAGGACATGATCGTTTTTTCCTTTTGGCCCGATGTGATCATGATCAAGGAGATCGGTGATCCTTTGTCGGTGGCTGAATATCTCGATCTGGACCGCAAAGAGCTTTTTGCCAGGGTGATCCTGGCACAGGGGCGGCAAAATACGAACTACGCCATCAATCTCTATGCGTGCCACCCCTTTTTCATCCAGGGATATACCACCATGACCAATGGTGAAAACACCGCATTTATACCTATAAAAGAGTATCTTCAATCCAGAGGTGTCCCCGGTTATATCGGTTACAATTCAGATTCGGAGGTATTCACCCATATACTGCATTACACTTTCACCCAGTTGGAGTTGGGTCTTGGGGCTTACAAGCATGTGATAACCCCGCTGCAGAATGATGCCTTGCAAGATCACCCCGATGGCGAATTCCTGAAGCAGCTGAAACGATCATGCCGCAGATTGATCATCGACGGTCCCAACTGTGTGATCGGCTGTTTGCCGGATCATTCGTTGTTCATGGTCCAGGACCGTAAAAAGTTAAGACCCGGCGTGGTGGGCGGACGACCCGGCCGCTGGGCTTTTTCCTCTGAAATCTGTGGTATCGACGCGGCCATTCCCGATCGCGATAAAAGTAAGGATTTTCAACCCATGCATCTGGATACCGCCATTGTCGGACCCAATCGCCAGGAGATCGAGATATGCTCCCAGACAGACCCGTTACCCCTTCAACCCTAAGCGTTAAAGACCTGTTGTGGCAGATTGAGTGGCGCAAAGACCGATGTACCCTATGCGGACGATGTACGGCGGTATGCCCGGTCAATGCCATCGAGCTGGGGGTTTTTCGCAAACGCGCCATGACCCCTTCACTGGACCCGGCCAAACCGTCGTCCAATGTCTACAAGGTCTATCAAGGCATCCGCCAGAAGTGTGATCCGGCCTACGCATGTGTGGGCTGCGCCATGTGCAGCCTGGTTTGCCCCAATGACGCCATTATGCCGCTGCATGGGGATGAAGGCGATAAAATTCGTTATCATGTCAACCGCGGCGGCCAGCCGCGCAAGCGGGGCGGACGCCGAAATGTCACCGGCGGGCTGCTGGACCAGATCAAGTTTATCCGTATCTCCATGCTCACCGACCCGGCCTTGGACGCCGGCCGTCATGAGTTCGAGCTGCGCACCCTGCTGGGGCGAGTGCTGGCGCCCGAAGATAATCTGAAATTTTACAGGGAGAACGGATGGATGCCGCCGGTGCGCGAGATCTATCCACTGCTCATCGGATCGATGTCCTTTGGCGCCCTTTCTCCCAATATGTGGGAAGGGCTCCAGCTGGGCGTCGCTTACCTCAATGAAGAGCTGGGCATGCCGGTACGCATGTGCACCGGTGAGGGGGGCTGCCCGCCGCGCCTGCTGCGCAGCCGTTTTCTGAAGTACACCATCTTGCAGATCGCAAGTGGTTATTTTGGATGGGATGAAATTATTCATGCACTGCCGGAGATGAAAGAGGACCCCTGCGCCATTGAGATTAAATACGGCCAGGGCGCCAAGCCCGGAGACGGCGGCCTGCTCATGTGGCACAAGGTCAACAAGCTGATTGCGGCAATCCGGGGTGTACCCACAAGGGTGAGTCTGCCCAGTCCGCCGACCCATCAGACCCAGTACTCCATAGAGGAATCCGTGGCCAAAATGATCCAATCCATGTCCATGGCGTGGGGGTTTCGGGTACCGGTTTATCCCAAGATATCCGGTAGCTCCACAGCCATGGCCGTGTTGAACAATTTGACGCGCAACCCCTATGCCGCGGGCCTGGCCATTGACGGCGAGGATGGCGGCACCGGAGCGGCCTATAATGTCTCCATGGACCACATGGGGCACCCCATCGCCACCAATATCCGGGACGCATATCAAAATCTTGTCGTATTGGGAAAACAGAATGAACTGCCCCTGTTCGCCGGTGGCGGCGTAGGTAAAAACGGCAATCTGGCTGCCAATGCGGCCGCCTTGATCATGCTGGGCGCCAGCGGGGTTCAGATCGGCAAATATATCATGCAGGCTGCTGCCGGATGTCTGGGTTCGGAAACCGATCGCTGCAATATCTGCAACATCGGCCTGTGCCCAAAAGGGATCACCTCTCAGGACCCGAGGCTATATCGACGCCTGGATGTAGACATGGTGGCCGAGCGGGTGGTGGATGCCTATTTGAGTTTTGATACGGAGTTGAAAAAGATTTTGGCGCCCCTTGGCCGATCCACTGCATTGCCCATCGGAATGTCCGATGCCCTGGGCATCAGTGACTATCATGCGGCGGAGCGTTTAAGTATAAAATATGTCGTTTGATTTTTTTAGATCGGTGGCGTTTTTGTTGCGATCAGCGGAGATGATGTCATGAACAGGAAGCAGGATTATATTGAAATTTCCGGAAAAGTGGACGGCCGTCGACTTGAATCACGGGTGCTGGAGGAGCAGATCCAGAAAGCCGTCGCCCAGGGGCACACCCGACTGCATGTGAATGCCTATGGCCAGCATGGCATCGGCGGACGTTTATGGTGTGCCGGCGACCAGAAGGTGCACATTAAAATCACCGGGCCGGTTGGACAGCGCACCGGTTCCCTGGGATTTGCAAATACCCGCATCGAAATTATGGGGGCTACATCCGATGATATCGGTTGGCTCAACGCCGGTGCGGAAATAACGGTGCATGGAAATGCGTCCAACGGCGCTTGCAACGCAATGGCCCAGGGAAAAGTCTGGGTGGCCGGGAACATCGGCGCCCGGGGCATGACCATGACCAAGCACAACCCCCGTTTTGCGCCCCCGGAGCTATGGGTGTTGGGCTCAGTGGGAGATTACTTTGGTGAATTCATGGCCGGCGGTGTTGCCGTAATCTGTGGTCATGAGCCCCAGGATGCTTCCAATATACTGGGGTACCGCCCCTTGGTGGGCATGGTGGGTGGTAAGGTCCTGTTCCGAGGACCCCACAAAGGGTATAGCCGCAACGATGCCAAGATGGTGCCGGTCGATGACGAAACCTGGCAGTGGTTGATCGATAATCTCAAACCCTTTTTGGACCATATCAATCGCTCCGATTTGTTCGAATCCCTGATTCAAAGAGATCAGTGGCAAATGCTCAGGGCGCGCACGCCCCAAGAGCGGGCCGGCAAAGAGAAGCGCTCCATGGCGGCTTTTCACAGACAGGTGTGGGACAGCACCCTGGGGCGTGGTGGGCTGGTGGGGGATCTGACCGATCTGGATCGCAGCCTGATCCCTTTGGTTACCCGCGATGAGCTGCGCCGCTTTGTACCTGTTTGGGAAAATTACAAATATATGGCGCCATGTGAAGCCACCTGTCCTACGGGGATCCCCGTACAGCAGCGTTGGAAGCTGGTGCGTGACGGCCGGGTGGATGAGGCCGTGGATCTGGCGTTGGCCTATACCCCCTTTCCGGCCACTGTGTGTGGCTATCTTTGCCCCAATCCCTGCATGGGGGGCTGTACCAAAAGTGCTTCCCTGATGGCCCCGGTGGATATCACCCAACTCGGCAAAGCCAGCATCGCGGCAGGCCTGCCCGAATTGCCACCGCTTTCCGGTAAAAAAGTGGCCGTGATCGGCGGCGGACCATCGGGTATTTCAGTGGCCTGGCAGTTGCGCCTCAAAGGTCATGAAGCCGTGGTGTACGACACCGCCAAGGAGCTGGGCGGTAAGATCTCCGCAACCATTCCCCAGAGCCGCATTCCAAAAGAGGTGTTTGACCAGGAGATCGATCGCATCCACAAAGTGATTTCCCATGTCCATTTGCAGCAGTTGCTCACCCGAAAGGATACGCAGCAGCTGATCGCTGATCATGACTTTGTGGTGATTGCGGCAGGCGCCCAAAAACCCAGAACACTGCCCATCCCGGGCAATGAGCGCATGACCACGGCCTTGGATTTTTTGAAAGCGTCCAAGGCCGGCACCGCCAAAGTCGGTGAGCGTGTGGTGATCATCGGCGCCGGAAACGTGGGCTGTGATGTGGCCACCGAAGCATCGCGCCTGGGAGCCGAGGATATCACCTTGCTCGATGTGCAGGAGCCGGCCTCTTTCGGTAAAGAGCGCGAGGAGGCCGAACATATCGGGGCCAAGTTCCGATGGCCGGTCTTTACCCGGGCCATTACCGAACAGGGGGTGGAACTCGATTCGGGAGAGGTCATTGCGGCGGATTCGGTGTTTATTTCCATCGGCGATGCACCCGATCTCGGGTTCCTCACACAGGATATCGCCCTGGAGCACGGATTTGTCAAGGTGGATGACCACTATCAGTCATCCAACCCCAAAGTATTCGCCATCGGTGATGCCGTACGCCCCGGGTTGCTGACGGATGCCATCGGCGCCGGACGGCAGGCGGCCGAGGCCATCCATGCCATCGCCTCCGGCAAACGGCCGCCGGTGGACCCCAAAGCCGTTATCGATATCAACCGTGTGAGCTTGGAGTATTTCGATCCCCGGATTGTGGCGTATGAAGATTTGGATCACTGCGGCAGCCAGTGCGCCTCTTGCGGCCAGTGCCGTGATTGCGGGATCTGTGTGGCCATGTGTCCGGAATCGGCCATTGGCCGGGTGGAAAATGGTGATGGCGGGTTTGAATATGCGGTGGATGCCAAACGCTGCATCGGATGCGGTTTCTGCGCCGGGGCCTGTCCCTGCGGTATCTGGAACATGGTTGCGAACGCGCCGCTGGATTAATTTATTTAATTGAGAGTCTTTAGCAAGAGTGCACGGCTATATTTTGTGCGCTCTTTTTTTTGCACTATAATATAAGTTGATGAAACACTAAATGTGGGGTATGGGTGCAGACTAAAATACGACAGCTACGTAATACTGGCCGACATAATGTACGCCAACTTACCATGCTGCCTCAACTGCGACTTTATTGAAGCGGATTAAAATGAAAGCACTATTGGCCCTTGAAGACGGGCGTACATTTTCCTGCCGATCCTTCACCGGTCCGGGAGAAGTCGGTGGAGAGGTGGTGTTCAATACAAGCATGAGCGGCTATCAGGAGGTCCTTACCGATCCCTCCTACAGCGGACAGCTGGTTACCATGACCTACCCACTGATCGGTAATTACGGTGTCAACCCGGAAGATGTGGAGTCCCGGGGGGTGCAGGTGGCCGCTTTTTTAATTCGTGAATACCAGCCCTTTCCAAGCAATTATCGCTCAACCAGCCCTTTGGCGGATTACCTGGCCCAACATAACATTGTGGGGGTCGATTCCCTGGATACCCGTGCGTTGACCCGCCATATTCGCAACGCCGGCGCCATGCGGGCTGTTATCTCGACCTGCGAACTCGATGCCGAGGCTTTGGTGGCCAAGGCCCGGGCCCTGCCCAGCATGGCCGGGCTGGACCTTGCCAAGACCGTAACTTCGAATCAACCCTATCGTTGGCGCAATGGTCAGCCCCAGCCCATCGAGGGCAAGCTGGATCGGAGCATCTGGTTGGAACGGGGCCGAAAGCCTTCGGTGGTGGCCATCGATTTTGGCATTAAGTACAATATTTTGCGTTGTCTGACCTCCCATGACATGGAGGTGGTGGTGGTACCGGCCCTTGCCGATGCGGCCACCATCAAGGCCATGGATCCCAGCGGCATTTTTCTCTCAAATGGTCCGGGTGATCCGGAACCTGTGGCCTACGGTATTGAAACGGCTCGAAATCTATTGGGCTATCGGCCCATGTTCGGAATCTGCCTGGGACACCAAATCCTGGGGCTCGCTTTGGGGGCCAAGAGCTACAAATTGAAGTTCGGACATCGCGGCGTCAACCAGCCGGTCAAGCATTTGGCCACGGGCAAGGTGGAAATCACCTCCCAAAACCACGGGTTTGCCTTGGATGTGCACACGCTGGACACAGATAAAATCGAGATCACCCACATCAATCTCAACGACGACACCCTTGAAGGGTTCCGTCATAAAGAGCTCCCGGTCCTGGCCGTGCAATACCACCCCGAAGCGTCTCCAGGGCCCCATGATGCGAGATATTTGTTTGATGAATTTCGGCGTTTGATGGATATAGCGAAGTGATCTTTGGCTTTAACCGATATTGTTCAACACAAATGGCGGCAGTTGATTAAGTTATGCCTAAACGAACCGACATCCATAAAATTATGATCATCGGCGCCGGGCCCATTATCATCGGGCAGGCCTGCGAATTTGATTACTCCGGCACCCAGGCCTGTAAAGCCCTCAAGGAAGAGGGGTACCATATCATACTGGTCAATTCC
>JASFKE010000128.1:0-8678 GCA_050118795.1 Desulfobacteraceae bacterium
CCGCTTTCTTCAAGGCGGCCAATGTGATCCCGGTGGACCAGGCCATCGAGTACCTTAAGGGCCAGATCAAGAAGATGTTCGGCAAAAAGGGCGATAAGATCGTTCAGATGAACTGGGATGCCGTGGATGGCACTCTGGACAACCTGGTCGAGATCGAGGTGCCGGCCGGCTGGGCCGATGCCACCGGCGCTTCAGCCGACAAAGCGGATCTGCCCGAGTGGATCACCGATGTAATGCAGCCCATTCTGGCGCAGAAGGGCGATGAACTGCCGGTATCCAAATTCACCATCGACGGTATTTTCCCGGTGTCCACCACCCAATATGAAAAACGCGGTGTGGCCATCAATGTGCCGGAGTGGATCATGGACAACTGTATCCAGTGCAATCAGTGCGCCATGGTTTGCCCCCATGCCGCCATCCGCCCGGTCCTTGTCTCCGACCAGGAGATGGAAAATGCGCCGGCCGGCTTTGAAGCCAAAAAAGCCATCGGAAAAGAGTTTAAAGGTAAGGGATTGAATTTCCGCATTCAGGTTTACTCTGAAGATTGCATGGGCTGCGGGAACTGCGCCGATATCTGTCCGGCCAAAAAAACGGCCCTTGAGATGAAACCCCTGCCCACCCAAATCGAAGCCCAGGTGACCCATCTCAAGTATGCGCAGACCCTGCCGAACCGTGCAGAGATGGTCAACCGCAAAACTGTCAAAGGAAGCCAGTTCTACCAACCGCTCGTCGAGTTCTCCGGTGCATGTTCCGGTTGCGGCGAGACCCCATACGCCAAGCTGATTACCCAGCTGTATGGCGAGCGCATGGTTATTGGCAACGCCACCGGCTGCACCTCCATCTGGGGCGGTAGCGCACCCTCTATCCCGTACTGCGTGAATAAGGATGGGCATGGCCCCACCTGGGGCAACTCTCTGTTCGAGGATCCGGGCGAGTTCACATACGGCATGCTGCTCGGCCAGATTCAACTGCGCAGCAAGCTGGCCCAACTGGCCGAACAAGCCATTGCGTCCGATATCGATGGTGAGGTTAAACAGGCTCTGACAAACTGGTTGGCCAACATGAAGGATGCCGACGGCTCCAAAAGATACGGCGATCAGCTCAAGGAGCTGCTGCCCAAGCAGAGCGGCAATGCCCTGTTGGCGGAAATCAACACCATGTCCAGCTTGTTCACCAAGAGATCCTATTGGGTCTTTTTGGGTGACGGTGCGGCCTATGACATCGCCTACGGCGGTATCGACCATATCCTGGCGTCGGGCGAGGACATCAATGTTATCGTTTACGACACCGAGGTTTACTCCAACACCGGTGGCCAGAGCTCAAAAGCCACCCCCACCGGTTCCATCGCCAAATTTGCCGCTTCCGGTAAAAAGACCGCCAAAAAGGATCTGGGCGCCATGGCCATGACCTATGGTTATGTCTACGTGGCCAACATCGGCATGGGTTCCAACAAGAACCAAACCCTCAAGGCCATTCTGGAGGCCGAAGCGTACGATGGTCCCTCTTTGATTATGGCCTACTCTCCGTGCATCAACCATGGTATTAAAAAGGGCATGGGCAAAACCCAGGAAGAGACCAAGCTGGCCGTGGATTGCGGATACTGGCCTCTGTACCGCTTCAACCCGGCGCTCAAAGATGAGGGCAAGAACCCCTTCGTGCTCGACTCCAAAGAGCCCAAGGGCGATCTGAAGGAGTTCCTCGGCGGCGAGGTGCGGTACGCCGCCCTGGAAAAACTCTTTCCGGAAGAGGCGGCCAAGCTGCACGCTCAGTTGCAGGCGGAGTTTGCCGAGCGCTATGAACTGCTCAGACAAAAAGCCGCCCAGGAGGTGACCCCTGTGCAAGTCTCCGAAGGGGCCGCCGCCGCCGGCGACGACACCGATGTCTGCACCCTGTCCAGCACAGCCGAACACGGCGGCGATGAAGCTTGCGACGACGGGCGAGCAGGAAAATAGTTGCTGTTGGCTGTAAAAAATCAATCGTAAAAAACAAGATTAGAATAAGACCGCCCCATCGTGTGATGGGGCGGTCTCTTAAATAACGACCAATGAGCAGTGACACCACTCCAGCAATTCCATCAAACCATTGCCGAAGATGCGGTACCTGTTGCCGCAAAGGCGGACCGGCACTGCACCTTGAGGATCAACCGTTGGTGGATTCGGGCAAAATTCTGCTCAAACACCTGCTGACATTTCGCCAGGGGGAGCCTGTCTTTGATAATGTGAACGAGACCATTGCACCGGCCGTCACCGATATCATTAAAGTAAAAAGCGCCCATGAAAATACCTCTGTTTGCTCATTTTACGACACCGCACCCAAAAACTGCACCATTTACGGTCACCGGCCCATAGAGTGCCGGGCATTGAAATGCTGGGATACACGCAAGATCGAAAGTATTTACACCTGCAGGCGATTGACGCGGCGTCACCTTCTATCAAAGGTAAAGGGTTTGTGGGAGCTGGTGGAGGATCACCAGGATCGGTGTGATTACGCTTATGTTGCCGAATTGGCTCACACGATAAGGCAAAATCGTCAAGCACAAGCATCCGGCGGGCAATTGCTGGAGTTGGTTCGATATGATCGGCATCTGAGGCAAGTCACATTGGAGCGTGCCAACCTTGATCCCGGGATGCTCTCTTTTCTTTTCGGTCGACCGCTCTCGTTCACCATCAAACTTTACCAGCTTGAATTGACCCGGACAGACCGGGGGGAACGCATTGAACCCATAGACGCGCCCCCTATAATGTGCTAGGAGAGTTGAGTTGATAGATTATCTGATTCCGTTTCTCGAGGAGATGGCAGTTTTCGGAGCGAGCTGGGGGCCGTTGTTGGTGCTTTTGTTCATGACCGTTGAGAGCTCTTTTATTCCGTTCCCCAGCGAGATCGTCATGATCCCTGCCGGGTTCATGGCCGCCAGGGGTGAATTTTATCCGTCGGACCATGTAGGGGCGGCCATCGTTCTGGCGATTTTTTGCGGCGTAGCCGGCTCTTTGGCGGGCGCCTGGATCAATTATTACCTTTCGTTGTGGTTGGGGCGTCCCTTCCTCCACAAGTATGGGAAATATTTTTTTGTGGCCTCGGACAAGCTGGACCGGGCAGAGGAGCTATTTCGCAAATACGGCGATGCCACCACCTTTATTTGTCGCCTCATACCGGTGGTGCGACAGTTAATCTCCATACCGGCGGGTATATCCCGCATGAATATTCTACGGTTTTCTCTTTTTACAGGAGCGGGCGCCGGAATCTGGGTGATCCTGTTGACCTTTCTGGGGTACTGGTTCGGCACCACCACCGAAGGCATGAGTTATGGTCAACTTGTCCATCAGGGCAAAGATATGCTCAGGGAGAATCTGATCTGGGTTCTATTGGGATGCGCTGGATTTATCGTCGTCTACCTGTGGATCCACAGACTCGCCGCAGGAAAAAAATAGACCGATAACGCAGTCCAGAAACATGATCTTAATTATATAGGCTTTAAGATAATGTTTTTGGCAAGGCTAGAGGGAGGAAGCTGTATTGCGATACCGCGACGACCGATAACGCAGTCCAGAAACATGATCTTAAAGCCTATAGGTCCATGAGAAGGCGGTTAGCCGGGCTTTTACCCATCTCTTTTCGCACATCTTCCACTGCTTGGGAAAGGGTGACAAATTCGCTGTCATTTTCAGTCGGCAGCTCTTTATCTCCCCGTTTGTCCAGTGCTTCGAGCACCGACGCTATGGTGATATTATGAATGTCCCTGGCCGGTTGGTAGACCCAGGGGTCACCATTTTTTTTGCTTTCCACTGCACAGATCAGAGTGCTCTGACGCAGCTGGTCGATCAGCTGTTCCACCAGCAGAAGAGGGGCTTTGAGATGTTTTGAAATTTGGGCGGCGGTTAAGGGGGGATCACCATTTTGGAACCGCTGAATGATCAATCTGAGGATGTGCAGGGCATATCGTCTGCGAAAATCGGGGCTCGTCCTCTTATAATCCGTGGCCATGCTGTAGTGCCCCACATGTTCATGGGCATAAGCGATTTCAGCGCCGAGCAATACAATCATCCAGCTAAGTTGCAGCCAAATCAGAAATAGCGGCAGGGCGGCAAAACTGCCGTAGATGGCATTGTACTTGGATACCAGCACCTGTGCGCTGATGTAGACACCTTGGGTCAGCTGGTAAATGGTGCCTGCTATGATGCCGGCAGTGACGGCCGACAAGGAGCGGACCTGGGTGTTGGGCATGATCAAATAGATCATGATGAAGAGCAGCCATATCAATCCAAAAGGAAGCAGTTTCAGCAGCATGAAAATCACCGGGCTGGCGGCTTGGAGGAGCGATAATCTCTCCGTAATGGCGGTGACTTGAGTGGTGATGAAGACATTGACGCTGCTGGAGACAATCACCAGCAAGGGGCTTATGATCATGATGGACATATAGTCCGTGAACTTGCGGACGAATGACCTGGAATTGACTTTCCAGATATGATTCAATGTGTTTTCAATGTTGCCCAACACCTTGATGGCCGACCAGAACAACAGGACAACGCCGATACCGGCAATCAGGCCGCCCTTGGTATTTTCAAGCAGGGATCGGGAAAAATCGATGACTTTGGCCAACACCTCCTCTTGCCCGGCAAAGCGCTGGTAGAGTTGACTTTCCAACCGTTGCTCCAAACCGAATCCTTTGGCGATGCCGAAAGCCATGGCGACCACAGGTACGATGGAGAGCAGTGAGTAGAAGGTTAGCGCCGATGCCTGCAAAGCACAATTGTCGTGTATGTATCCTCGAATGGTAAATAATACAACGCGCAGAGGCTTGAGTAATAAGCCTTTGGGTTTGGAAAGCTCTTCCCTGTTGAGTTCCCAAACTTTCTCAGTAAAAAAGTGAATCACCTTCCCAGCGGCAGATCGGGGCACTTTGAATCCTTTTTTAGCCTTTTCGCCATCGTTATTTATGCAACTATGGGGTCTACCTGAGGTTGTCCGGAAGTTGGACAGCCACCACGCGTCCCTTGACACAAACCTCTCCCTTGGAGCTCAAATTGATTGCAACCACCACTTTGCGTCCATCGATCTCTTCCACCTTCCCGCGCAATTCCATGGGGGCGTCAATAGGGGTGGGGCGCAGGTAGTCGACATGCAAAGAGGCCGTCACGAACCGATAGTGCGGTTCGCTGCCCATGGGCCGCCCCGCTTGGCGGTAGGCTGCCGCAGCAGCGGTGCCGGTTCCGTGGCAATCGATGACCGAGGCAATCAGCCCGCCATATACGTATCCCGCAATAGCGGTATGGTGCTCACTGGGCATGAACCGGCAGACCGTCTCATCGCCGTCCCAATAGCTTTTGATTTGGAGTCCGTGAGCGTTTAAGCGCCCACAGCCATAGCAGACGCTATATTCATCGTTGTAGTGGTCTTGAAATGCTTTTTCAGCCATGAAAACCCCTCTAATAAATGATTAGAGTTTTACAATAAAAGGGCCGCCACCATTAGTCAACAGCGTTAAAATTGACCCTCTTCCGTCGATCCTTTCAGGGCTTGAACGGAGGACTCCCCTTGGGTGATGGCGTTCATCACCCGGTCGAAATAGCCGGTTCCCACGAATTTTTGGTGCGTGGTGGCCATATAGCCATCCTCCTTGCCGTGGGCGAATTCTATGTCCTGGAATTTGGCATAGGCAGCCATACCCTTTTTATTATATTCGCGGGCCAGATCGAACATGCCCAAATTCAAGCTGTGAAAGCCGGCCAAGGTGACAAATTGAAACTTATATCCCATGGCCCCCAGCTCTTGTTGGAATTTGTCAATCACCTTATCCTCCAGGTTGGCGTGCCAGTTAAAAGAGGGTGAACAGTTGTAAGCCAATAACTTATTGGGGAATTCGGTGAGTATGGCTTCCGCGAATTTTTTGGCCTCTGCCAAATCGGGGCGTTGGGTCTCGCACCAAACCATATCTGCGTAGGGTGCATAGGCCAGTGCGCGCTGGATGGCCAAATCAATGCCGCTGCGAATGTAGTAAAATCCCTCGGAGGAACGTTTCTGATCTTGAATATAAGGACGGTCGCGTTCGTCGATGTCGCTGGTGATCAATCGGGCGGCTTCGGCGTCGGTTCTCGCCACGAGGATAGTGGGCACGCCGCATACATCGGCAGCCAGTCTAGCAGCAACGAGTTTGGTGATAAATTCCTGGGTCGGCACCAACACTTTTCCGCCCATGTGGCCGCACTTTTTGGCCGAAGCCAATTGATCCTCAAAGTGGACGCCTCCGGCGCCTGCATCGATCATCTCGCGCATCAACTCAAAAGCGTTCAAGGGCCCGCCAAAGCCGGCCTCGGCGTCGGCCACGATGGGGGCGTACCAGTAAGGGCCGTTTTTACGGCCATCGAGCACTTGAATCTGATCGGCCCTGCGCAGGGCATTATTGATGCGGCGGACGACAACGGGTACGCTGTTGGCCGGATAGAGGCTCTGGTCCGGATACATCTGCCCTGCCAAATTGTTATCAGCGGCCACCTGCCACCCGCTCAGATAGATGGCTTTCAAGCCGGCTTCAACTTGTTGGACCGCCTGGTTGCCGGTCAGTGCACCCAATGCGGGTACGTACGCTTCGTTGTGCAGCAAATGCCAAAGCCTTTCCGCGCCGGCTTTGGCGAAAGTATGCTCAAGGGTTAGGGTTCCACGAAGTTTTAAAACATCTTCGGCTGCAAAAGGCCTTTTGATGCCTTCCCAACGCGGATCGGTCTCCCATTCACATTCCAGCGCAGAGACTTCATCCGGAAAAATCTCGTGGCAAGAGAGTCGATCACATAGGGCTTGGGCTTTTTCTGCAATTGTTTGCATGGGCGGTCTCCTTTTTAATCGATATTTTCATAAGCCTTCAAAGTTAGGAACTCTTCAAATTGAGGGTTTGCAATAATCTCCTTAAAAAGTTTTCCGGCGGCTTCGTATCTGATTTGAGAAAAACGGGTTTGCCCAACCGCTTTGGCAATGGCGGCCATCTCCTGTTCAATGATTCGGTGGACCATCTCCATTTCAACTTTGCGGCCATCTTCGAGGAATCCCTCCGGATGGTGCACCCACTGCCAAACTTGGGCTCGGGAGATCTCTGCCGTGGCCGCATCTTCCATGAGATGATACAAAGGTACACAACCATTGCCACTGAGCCAATGGGCCATATATTGAATGCCGACCCGGATGTTATTGCGCAGCCCCTCTTCGGAGATGGTGCCGGAAGGCCTTTTAAGCAAATCTTGTGCAGTAACGCTGACATCATCCCTTAGCCGGGAGACTTGATTGGCGGCCGGCATGACTTTGTCAAACTCTTGCCGCGCTATGGAGACTAGACCCGGATGGGCGACCCAGGTTCCGTCATGACCATCTGTGACTTCTCTGATCTTGTCCTCGCGTACCTTTTCCAGGGCTGTTTCATTGGCTTGGGCATCTGTTTTTATGGGGATTTGGGCTGCCATGCCGCCCATGGCGTGGGCTCCGCGGCGGTGACAGGATTGGATCACCCGCATTGCATAGGAGCGCATACAGTGCCGTGTCATGGTGATTTGTGATCGATCCGGGAAGATATATCCCGGGACGTTTCTGAACCGTTTGATGAAGCTGAAGATATAATCCCACCGTCCGCAATTGAGTCCGGCGGCATGATCGCGCAGCTCGTAAAGGATCTCATCGGTTTCAAAGGCCGCTAAAATGGTTTCGATCAACACCGTTGCTTTGATGGTGCCGTGGGCAACGCCTCGTCTTTCCTGGGCCCGGACAAAAATATCGTTCCACAGCCGGGCTTCCAAATGACTCTCAAGCTTGGGCAGGTAGAAATAGGGGCCGGTCTTGCGGGCGATAAGTTTCTGAGCGTTATGGTAGAAATAGAGGCCGAAGTCGAAAATACTGGCTGAAATGGGCTCCCCATTGACGAGAAGATGTTTTTCGTCCAGATGCCACCCCCTGGGACGCACCAGCAGTACGGCGGTTTGATCGTTGAGCTGGTAGTGCTTTCCGTCAGGGTTGGTAAAGGTGATGGTGCCGTCTACCGTATCCATGAGGTTGATCTGGCCGTCGATGGTGCCGGACCAGGTGGGCGCATGGGAATCTTCAAAATCCGCCATGAAGGTCGATGCCCCCGAGTTTAGGGCGTTAATCACCATTTTCCGGTCCACCGGCCCGGTAATTTCCACACGCCTGTCTTGTAAATCTGCCGGCACCGGGGCAACTTTCCACTCACTTTCCCGGATATGCCGCGTTTCCGGCAGAAAGTCCGGCAGCTCCCCCTGGTCAATTTTCTGCTGTAGCGCTTGTCGCCGCCTGAGCAGATCGCATCGCCGATGGTTGAATTCTCGGTGTAGATCCGCTACGAAGTTAATCGCCTCGGTGGTAAGTACCCTGTCAAAGCCGGGTTGCATGGGGCCGGTGATGCTGATGGTGCCGTCGGGTGTTGTTGTATTCATGCTTTTCCTCCACAATGGTGATGGCATAAACGGCCGATGGAAGCCGCAAAGGGGTTGTCGTATCAAGATCTTGGGGAACTGAACCCCACCGTTGCAACAATGGGGTGAAAGGTGACCGCTAACGCTGATTTCTATCTCAAGGTTGTTGCTCTAATGCTAATCGATGGATCGCAGTTGTCAATTATTCCTATGGGAATCAGAGGTCGGTTTCAGCATCTGGGCTTTACCGTAAGGTCTAATATGGGGCAA
>JASFKE010000129.1:0-8676 GCA_050118795.1 Desulfobacteraceae bacterium
GGCAACAGACGCCTTTGTGGGTCAACGATCTCACCGTGGCCTATCACCGTAAACCCGTGCTGTGGGATGTGGACCTCTCTCTGCCCGAGGGAAAGCTCATCGCCGTTGTCGGACCCAACGGCGCGGGTAAAAGTACTTTGATCAAAGCCATCCTCGGTTTGGTCCCCCGGGCCTCGGGCGCCATCTCCATTTACGGCAAACCCTACGAGGCCCAGCGCCGTTTGGTGGGATACGTTCCCCAACGCGAGAGTGTGGATTGGGATTTTCCCGTCAATGCCATGGATGTTGTGGCCATGGGGATTTATCGGCAAATCGGTTGGCTCAAGCCGGTGACCCGGCGACACCATCAAATCGCCCTGGAAGAGCTGGAGAAAGTCGGCATGGCCGCCTATGCCAAGCGGCAGATCAGCCAGTTGTCGGGGGGGCAGCAGCAACGTGTCTTTCTGGCCAGGGCCCTGGCCCAGGACGCCAAACTCTATTTTATGGATGAACCCTTCGCCGGTGTGGACGTCGCCACCGAAAAGGCGATCATCGCCCTGTTGAAAGAGCTCAAATCCGCCGGCAAAACCTGTGTTGTCGTCCATCATGATCTACAGACGGTTCCATCCTATTTCGACCATGTGGTCTTGCTGAATATGCGCATCGTCGACGCCGGACCCATTGACGAAGTATTTACCGAAGAGAATTTAAAAAAAACATATGGCGGCAAACTCACGCTGTTGACCCAGGCGCTGCATGAATATTCCAAGGGCCCTGGAATGTCGTCGAAAGGTCGTCAGCGCTGATGAAGGTCAATTTAACATACCGCTTGCGCCGCGCCCTGGTGATTTCAATCCCGGCGTTCTGGTGCGTTGTTCCCCAACAGGCCGCTGCCGGCGGATTGACACAGCCGCTTGTTCAATGGCCCAGCTGGCAGGAACTGCTCAGAGTGCTGACCTTCCAGGACTACAACACCCGGGTGGTGATTATCGGCGCCACCCTTTTGGGATTGGCGGCAGGTTTGGTGGGAACCTTCTTACTGCTTCGAAAGAGGGCCCTGTTGAGCGATACCATCAGCCATGCCACCTTGCCGGGGATCGCCATCGCTTTCATTGTCATGTCCCTGGCCCTGGGGGACGGCAAAAATCTTTTGGGCCTTATTGCCGGCGCCGCCCTCTTTTCGGTGATCGGAACGGCGGCGGTGATGGTTATCCAGAAGTACACGCGTTTGAAAGAAGATGCCGCCTTGGGGATCGTTCTCAGTGTTTTTTTCGGACTGGGCATCGCCTTGATGGGAATGGCCACCCGCATGTCCACCGGCAATGCCGCAGGATTGTCATCTTTTATCTATGGGAAGACCGCCTCGATGCTCTTCTTCGACGCAATGCTGATCGCCTTGGCTGCGTTGGGCGCCATTGTCTTCTGTGTGCTCTTTTTCAAAGAGTTTTCATTGATCTGCTTTGACGCCGATTACGGCGCTACCCAAGGTTGGCCGGTCCATCGCCTCGATTTTTTGATGATGACCCTGGTGGTCGTGGTGACCGTCATCGGGCTGCAGGCGGTGGGACTCATACTGGTTGTCGCTTTGTTGATCATACCTTCCGCCGCTGCGCGCTTTTGGACCTTCAGCCTGCGCCGTATGCTTTTGCTCTCGGGGCTGTTCGGGGCCCTGAGCGGTATGTTGGGGGCCGGCCTCTCTGCCTTGATGGCCAATCTTCCGGCCGGTGCCGTGATCGTATTGACCGCCTCGTCGATTTTTCTCTTCAGCATGATATTCGGCTCCGCCCGCGGAATATTGAGACTGCTGACCGAGCGCATCAAGCTGCGGCGAAGGATAATGAAAGAGAACCTGTTGCGGGATATCTATGAATGGTTTGAATCAGCACGTCCAAAAGGCGAAAAAGAGCAACCCCGACCGCCAGGAGAGGATCTTGCCGGTCCCCGCCCCGGGCAGCTGCTGAACCGGCGCGCCTGGTCTCCAAGGGGGCTGCAACGCACCATAGCCAGGCTCAAGGCCTCCAAGGATATCGTTTTGGATGCCGACGATCGCATTGTCTTTACCGATCGCGGGGAGACCGCCGCCGGTGAAGTGGTCCGAAAACATCGCCTGTGGGAAGCCTATCTCATCTCCCACGCGGACGTTGCCACGGGGATGGTGGATTTGAGCGCAGATCGGATAGAACATATTCTGGACGAAGAGATTATCGGCCAACTGGAAAAACTATTCCCCGGAGTCAAACCCAAAGAGCTGCCCAAGAGCCCTCACGCCCTGCCGGCCGCACGAGGAGCAGCATAATGGAATGGACCTTTCTCGATACGTGGATTGTCATTGTCGGCGTATTGGGGGCCGTCTCATGTGCCCTGCTGGGAAACTACCTTGTCCTTCGCCGTATGAGCATGATGGGCGATGCCATCAGCCATGCGGTGCTGCCGGGCCTGGCCATCGCCTTTTTGGTCAGCGGCAGCCGGGAGAGCCTGCCCATGCTGATCGGCGCCATCCTGATCGGTGTATTGACCACGCTCTTCATTCAAGTCATTGACCGGTTGAGCGGCTTGGATCGCGGGGCCTCCATGGGGGTTGTCTTCACCACCTTGTTTGCATTGGGCCTTATTCTGATCAAGCAGGCGGCCGATCACGTGGATCTGGACCCAAGCTGCGTCCTATACGGCGCCATCGAGTTGACCCCGCTGGACACATATCTCTGGTTTGGTCTGGAGGTCCCGCGCGCGGCGGTGACCAATGGGGCCATGTTGCTGATCAATCTGATCTTTGTTATTCTTTTCTTCAAGGAGTTGAAGATCACTTCGTTCGATTCCGCCCTGGCCACCACCATCGGAATCAATGCCAATTTAATGCAATATGTTTTGATGACATTGGTTGCCGCCACAACCATAGCCGCTTTTGAAAGCGTGGGCAGCATTCTGGTGATCGCCATGCTCATCGTTCCCGGGGCCGCGGCCCATCTTCTGACGGACCGCATGGGTTCCATGCTCTTGATCAGTTCGGTGTTTGCCGCTGTTTCGGCGGCGGTGGGACATGTGGGCGCCATTACCATACCGACCTGGTTCGGATTTCAGGACACCAGCACCGCCGGCATGATGGCCTTTACCGCGGGAGTTATGTTCGGCCTGGTCATGTTGTTTGCGCCGCGTTACGGTGTGATCAGCCGTTTGATGCATCAACTGCTTCTGGGGATCAAGATCGTCCGCGACGACATTCTCGGATTTTTATATCGATACCAGGAACTGGCCGATGCCGACGCATCCCCGGTCAAAATTGACCAGGTCAGAGAGGCGCTCAAAACCGGCATCAGCGTGGATATTTCGATCTGGGGGTTAACCCGGAGCAAACTCGTAACGCGGGTGGCACAGGGGTTGACCCTGACCCCTGCGGGGGTCGAAAAAGGCAAGGATTTGATCCGATCTCACCGGTTATGGGAGACTTACCTGTGCGACAAACTCGGCTATTGTTCTGCCGATGTCCATCGCCGGGCCCATGAGCTCGAGCATTTCACCGATGCAAGTTTGCAAACAAGTCTCGGCCGGGCGACCGGTAATCCTGTTGCAGACCCCCATCAACGGAAAATCCCGGAAGCATCATGACGTGAGATTTTACAATCAACAACGCAAATACTTGATGAAATATGTCCACATCCCCGTGAATATGTTAAATCCGACCCAAAAAGATTTCGACACATTTGTTAATACGATTAACAACGCATCCGAGAAAAAAAATATGGGTCCATTATCAATGTCCTGGTTGGCCTATGCTGTTCTTTGGAAAGAATTTAACCCGCTGCAAATTCTCAAAATCAGAATCCTGAGTCCATATAACACAACTGTAGGAAATAGCTGTGGCTAAAATTATACTATCTGCCATTGGCAGATTGTGCTGCATACTCAGCTTTGCGGCACTCATTGCAACACTGACGGTGAGTTCAGCAATCGTTCCTTTTTGCATAGCCGCTATGGCTTGTAGGGCTTCATTTTCACCGGCTTCACGCAAAACAACTTTGAAGACTTCGTATATTGTTATGGTAGGAACTATTAAAGAAGAAGGCTCTTGAAGCGGTGGCAAAAAGTGCTCTGCGTTTGGCCCGCCGGAAAAATATTCAAGCCACCCAGAGGAATCAACAATATTCATTATCTGTCATCCTCGCGGACAAACGCTGTATTTATTCCTTTTAGAAATCCTTTGAGTTCAGCAATATCTCGGTCGGGAATCAATTCGATTCGCCCTTCATACTCAATGACCTTTAATTTTTGTCCAGGGCGAAGCCGCATCGCCTTTCTGATATCCTTAGGTATAACTACCTGAAATTTTGGTGAAACTGTAACTGTTTGCATGGCGCCACCTTTATCGATAACGTTTTCGTATTACAATATCATTATCGATTTTAAATTGTCAATTGTTAGGAGCAACTTATATGATTGGGGGGAAAGCCTTCAGGGCTCCAGATCCCGCGTTACCGGGGATGAAATATGTCCACATCCGTGCCTGTCCGGTAAGGCGCCAAAGCGAAGGCGTATCAAGGCAATCGCTGCCGATTCACCTCATAGGTTGACACTCCAATTGATGTGATTCATATATTAATAAGCCTTTATCAGCGAGGGGAAGCCCATGACGATCAACGCAGATGTTTCTCGGGCCATGACGATCGCAGCGGATGGCGAACTTCCTGACATGCCTGCTTTTGTTGAGGGAATTCGCCGGGCGCCTGACCGGGGATTTCGATTGAGCCGCAGGCAGACTGCGGTTGCCCTGCACAATGCCCTGCGGTACATCCCGGAAAACCATCACCGCCGCCTGGCACCCGAGTTTTTGAAAGAGTTGACCGATAAGGGCCGGATCTACGGTTACCGGTTTCGCCCCCCAGGAGCGATCGAGGCCAAGCCCATCGATGGGTACGAGGGCAACTGCCTGGCCGGAAAAGCCTTTCAACTCATGATCGACAACAATCTCGATTTCGATGTGGCCCTCTATCCATACGAACTGGTGACCTATGGTGAGACCGGAAGTGTCTGCCAGAATTGGATGCAATACCGGTTGATCAAAAGGTATCTCCAGGCGCTGGGCGAACACCAGACCCTGGTGGTTCAGTCGGGCCACCCCCTGGGGCTGTTCAGATCCGGTCCGGATGATCCGCGGGTCATTATCACCAATGGTCTGATGGTGGGGCTTTACGACAATCCGGATGACTGGGAGATCGCCGCCCAGATGGGCGTCTCCTCCTACGGCCAGATGACGGCCGGCGGGTGGATGTATATCGGCCCCCAGGGCATCGTTCACGGCACCTATAATACCCTGATCAATGCCGGGCGAAAGATGTGCAATGTTCCCCCCAAAGGCAACCTGGCCGGCCTGCTGTTTGTGTCGTCCGGTTTAGGGGGCATGAGCGGGGCCCAACCCAAGGCCGCCAAGATCGCCGGTGCGGTCTCCATCACCGCCGAAGTCGATATCTCCCGTGTGCGCACCCGTCACGAGCAGGGGTGGGTGGATTTGGTGGGCGATGATATCGATACCCTTTTCGAGGCCGCGGGCCGGGCGCTGTCCAAAAAGCAGCCCCTGTCCATCGCCTTTTGTGGCAATGTCGTGGATTTGCTGACCTATATCGTTGATCACGGCATCCACGTCGATCTGCTCTCCGACCAGACCTCCTGCCATGCGGCTTATGATGGGGGCTACTGTCCCCAAGGCATCTCTTTTGATGAGCGGACCCGCTTGCTGGCAAGCGATCGCGACCGTTTTCGCGCCCTGGTGGACCAGAGCCTTCGGCGGCACTTTGAACTGATTCAGCGCCTCTGCCGGCGGGATACCTATTTTTTTGATTACGGCAATGCTTTCCTCAAAGCGGTATTTGACGCCGGGGTGACCGAAGTGGCTAAAAACGGCGTGGATGCCAAAGATGGCTTTATCTTTCCCTCCTACTTTGAGCAGATCATGGGCCCCATATTCGATTACGGATACGGCCCCTTTCGATGGATCTGTCTCAGTGGCAAAGCTGATGATCTCGCCAAGACCGACCGGGCCGCCATGGAGAGCATAGACCCCGACCGCCGGCCGGAGGATTGGGATAACTATGTTTGGATTCGCGACGCTGATCAACACCGCCTGGTGGTGGGCAGTCAGGCGCGCATTCTTTACCAGGACGCAGCCGGACGGGTGGGCATCGCCCTGAAGTTCAACCGGATGGTGCGCAACGGCGAGGTGGGTCCCATCATGCTGGGCCGGGATCACCACGACCCCGGCGGCACCGACTCTCCTTTCCGCGAAACGGCCAATATCAAAGACGGCAGTAATGTCTGCGCCGACATGGCCACCCACTGCTTTGCGGGCAACGCCGCCAGGGGCATGTCCCTGGTGGCCTTGCACAATGGCGGCGGGACCGGCATCGGAAAGGCCGTCAATGGCGGCTACGGTCTGGTCCTGGACGGAAGCAGGCGGGTGGACGACATTATCCGGTCATCCGTTCTATGGGATGTCATGGGGGGCGTGGCGCGCCGGAACTGGGCCCGCAACCCAAACGCCATGGCGGTTGCCATGGCGTACAACCAGCAGAACGACAACGGGGATCAGATCACCATCCCGTTCTTGTGCGATGAAGGGCAAATCGCAAAAACGGTGGATGCTTTTTTCGGTGGGCAAGACCCATAATCTATAAAAGGGGCGCCAGGTGACGACCCAACTGTTTCGCAATGCGTCTGTTTATACGCCCCGCGATCGCGGGCGCCCGGCAGCCGGAACCTATCAGGGGGACCTGACCCGCATCGATGGCGGGGCCCTGCTGGTGAGAGACGGCATTATCGTAAACATCGGCAAAGAGAGTGTCGTGTCGAAGGAGATATCGGCCGCCACTGTCGATGAGGAGACCGATTGCCGTGGGCAGTGCATGATTCCAGGATTTGTCGATCCCCACACCCATATCTGTTTTGCACAGCGAAGGGAAGCCGAGTTCGCTCAACGCATTGAAGGCACCCCTTACCTTGAGATCCTGAAGCAGGGCGGCGGCATACTCTCGTCGGTGCGGGCGGTGGCGGGCGCTGAAGAGGAGCGATTGCTGGAGGTGACCCGGCGAAACGTCTTAAATGCTCTGGAGATGGGGACCACCACCATCGAGATCAAGAGCGGCTACGGCCTCGATACGGCCAATGAGTTAAAAATGCTGCGGGTGATCGGTCAAATGGCAAGCCATACGCCATTGGATGTGGTGGCCACCTTTATGGGCGCGCATGCCGTCCCTGGGATCTATAGGGATGACCCCGATCTATTTGTGGCCCTGGTCACCGAAGAGATGTTGCCGGCGGTCAAGGAACAGGGCATCGCCCGGTATTGCGATGTCTTTTGTGAAGAGGGCGTCTTTAGTGTGGACCAGAGCCGGCGAATCCTGGAATCCGCCAGGGATGCCGGATTGGGCATCAAGATCCATGCCGATGAAGTCAACGATATGGGAGGCGGCCGCCTGGCGGCTGAATTGGGAGCCGTCTCGGCCGATCATCTTCTGGCGGTCAGCGACGAGAATATTGCCCGACTGGCCTCCGCCGGCGTGGTGGCCACTCTCTTGCCGGCCACGGCTTACAGTCTGCGAAAACCCTATGCCCGTGCCAGGTTTATGATCGCCCAAGGTCTGCCGGTGGCCCTGGCCACCGATTGCAATCCCGGCTCCAGCTACACTGAGTCCATGCCTTTTGTCTTCGGATTGGCGGTGATGATGATGGCGCTTTCACCGGCCGAGGCGCTCACGGCCGCGACACTCAATGCCGCCTATGCCATCGGCATGGCAACCCGGGTGGGCAGCCTGGAGATCGGCAAGCAGGCCGATTTTCTACTCCTGGATGGCGAAACCCCGGCCATGCTGGCATACCATGCGGGTGTATCACCGGTAGCAGCGGTTTATAAGTTGGGCCGCCAAGTGGCATGACCTTTTTTTTCTCTTCGTCTGCCTCTTGTCCCTGGTCGTGAAAAATAGACTTTTTGCGTTTTAAGGGTGCAGGAAAGGATGGAAAATGAACAAAATCGTCCAATGCGTTCCCAACTTCTCCGAGGGGCGGGACAAAGCGGTGATCGATGCCATCGCCCGGGCCATTGGCAAGACCCGGGGGTGTAAACTGTTGGATGTCGATCCAGGGGAGGCCACCCATCGAACCGTATACACCTTTGTGGGCGACCCCGCCGCTGTGGTCGAGGGCGCCCTGGCCGCAGCGCGTGTGGCCAGAGATCGCATCGACATGCAGCGGCACAGCGGGGAGCACCCCCGCTTCGGGGCCATGGATGTCTGCCCCTTTATTCCGGTGGCCAATGTCACCATTGAAGAGTGTGTCCAGATCGCAAAGGTTTTTGGAAAAAGGGCGGCCCAGGAGCTCCAGGTGCCCATATACCTCTACGAAGCTGCGGCCCAATACGATCACCGCCGCAAGCTGCCCGATATTCGCAAAGGGGAGTATGAGGGGTTGGCTGCAAAACTAAAAGATCCGCACTGGGTGCCTGACTTCGGCCCGGCGCGATTCGTTCCATCCTGGGGCGCCACCGCCACCGGTGCGCGCTGCTTTCTGATAGCTTATAATGTCAATATCCTGGGGACCGCCAACCAGGCCCACCGAATCGCCCTGAATCTGCGCGAAGCCGGGCGGGGTCAAGCCCAACCGGGCCGTCTGAAAGCGGTCAAGGGCATGGGGTGGTTTGTCGATGACTACAATGTG
>JASFKE010000130.1:0-8662 GCA_050118795.1 Desulfobacteraceae bacterium
CGGAAACCCAGGGTCGTATCCATACATCGGCGGTGACTGTGGCCGTATTACCCGAAGCCGAAGATGTGGAAGTGCAAATCGATCCAAGTGAGCTGCGTATCGATGTGTTCAGATCCACCGGTCCCGGCGGGCAATCGGTAAACACCACGGATTCCGCCGTTCGAATCACCCATGCGCCCACAGGGCTTGTGGTGACCTGCCAGGACGAAAAATCCCAGCACAAGAACAAGGCCAAGGCGTTGAAGGTGCTGCGTTCCAGGCTGCTGGACCGGATTGTTCAAGAGCAGAACGCCCAGCGGTCCCAAGAGCGAAAAAGTCAGGTGGGCAGCGGTGATCGCAGTGAGCGCATCCGGACCTACAATTTTCCCCAAGGGCGGGTGACGGACCATCGCATCGGTTTAACATTGTACAAGCTTGACAACATTCTCCAAGGGGAGGTCGATGAGGTCATAGACGCCCTCGTTACCCATTATCAAAGTCAAGCCCTTCAGTATGCCCACTGATAATCAAACCCTGGCGCCGCCGTGGACCATACTCAAAACCCTGCAGTGGACAGCTGACTTTTTCGGAAAACACCGGATCGCAAATCCCAGGTCTGATGCAGAAATACTGTTGGCCCACGCACTTGCCTGTGAGCGCATCGACCTGTATCTTCATCACGATCAACCTTTGCAGGAACAAGAACTGGGCCGGTTCAAGGCACTGATCCGAAGGCGCGCCCAGACAGAGCCGGTGGCGTATATCATTGGTGCCAAGGAGTTTTGGTCTCTTGATTTTACAGTGACGCCGGATGTGCTAATCCCCAGGCCTGAAACCGAAGTGCTTGTTGAAGCGGCATTGCGCAGCTGCGCCGTAGAAAAGGAGCTTCATGTGCTGGAGCTGGGGACCGGTTCCGGAATCATTAGCGTGGCATTGGCCCGCGAGTGCGCCGGATGGCGTTTTTTGGCTACGGATATATCCCATAAAGCCATAGAGATTGCGCGCGGTAACGCCCTGCGCCACCTGGATGAGGATAGAATTGAGTTTGTGGTGGGCCACTGGTTTGATCCCATTTCCATAAAGTCTTGTTTTGACTTGGTTATATCCAACCCACCCTATGTCGTGCGTGATGACATCGCCACCCTGGAGCCCGATGTTTATCGATATGAACCCACCCTGGCACTGGATGGTGGACCGGATGGGCTGGTCAGCGAAGCACTCATCATCAATACGGCTTCCAGTTATTTGAGACCCGGTGGCAATTTACTCCTCGAAATAGGCTATGATCAAGGCCCAGCCGTGGAGGCCATCGGGCAGGCGTGCGGCGATTTCGACCAGATCGTTATTGAGAAAGACTATAGCGGGCATGACCGAACGGTGCGAATGCGGAAAAAGATCGGTGGGCAGTTGCCATCACAATAGGCTTTAAGATAATGTTTTTAGCCAAAAAAGTATTGCAGATTAATTTTCGATTTGTTACGTTTCCACGATTTTAATTCACACGTCCATGGACTCGCCCCCCGGTGCTCAATAATTGTGAGTCGGGGTCGAGGAAGAAGTGGTCGCAGGAAAAACCAAAGTTAAGGAGAGTGCAATGGCATATGTCACAATGAAAGAGTTGTTGGAATCAGGTGTCCATTTCGGTCATCAGACAAAACGTTGGAATCCAAAAATGAAGCCCTATATCTTTGGGGCGCGCAACGGCATCTACATCGTTGATTTGCAAAAGACTGTACGCATGTTCAAAACAGCGTACAACTTTATCATAGAGACAGTTGCAAACGGGAAATCGGTTCTGTTTGTGGGCACCAAAAAGCAAGCTCGGGAATCTATCTATGAAGAGGCCAACCGCTGTGAGATGTTTTATGTGCACAATCGCTGGTTGGGTGGCATGCTCACCAATTTTCAGACCATCAAGAAGAGTATTGATCGACTGAACTATCTCAATACCATTGAAAATGACGGTTCCATCGAACTTTTTCCAAAAAAAGAACGACTTAAACTGGGAAAAGAGCGGGATAAGCTGGACAGTACCCTGGGAGGCATTCGCAACATGGGAAAACTGCCCGGCGCCATCTTTGTAGTGGACCCCAAGAACGAAGCTATTGCGATTCGAGAAGGACGTCGATTGGGCATTCCCATCGTGGCGATTGTGGATACCAATTGTGACCCGGATGAGGTGGATTATATCATTCCCGGAAATGATGACGCCATTCGAGCGATTCGCCTGATTTCATCCAAGATAGCTGACGCTTGCGTTGAGGGGCAACAGCGCCTGAAAGAACGCAAACAGGCCGAGGCTGATAAACAGGATGAAGAGCCGACGGAGATCGAGTCTGCGGCTGCGACATTAAAACCGGGTGAGAGGAAAGTTATTTCTGATGGTTCTTCAGGTCCCATCGTTGAGATTATCCGCAAAACAGGGGATGAAGAAGAAGCCCCCGGTGAAGCAAACTCTGCTGAAACCGACCACACAGGAGAATAAGAAAAAATGGCAGATATCAGTGCATCAATGGTAAAAGAGCTCCGTGAGAAATCCGGTGCCGGAATAATGGATTGTAAAGAAGCATTGTCAGAGTGTGGCGGTGATATGGAGCAGGCCGTCGACTTCTTACGAAAAAAAGGGCTCGCCACAGCGGCAAAACGTGCTGGGCGCGCAACTTCCGAAGGGACGATCCAGTCATATATACACATGGGCGGAAAAATCGGTGTGATGGTAGAGGTCGATTGCGAAACGGATTTTGTCGCCAAAACGGATGATTTTATTGAATTTGCAAAAAATCTGGCGATGCATATTGCCGCCACAAGTCCGGTTGGTATCGTCGCAGAAGATGTCCCGGAATCGGTTATTACAAGGGAGAAAGATATCTACCGTGACCAAGCGCTGGAGATGGGTAAACCGGAGAAGATGATTGACAAGATTGTTGAAGGCAAGATGAATAAATTCTACAAAGAGAGCTGTTTGATGAATCAACAGTACGTCAAAGATCCGGACAAGACCATATCCGACTACCTCAATGAGGTGATTGCGAAAACGGGTGAAAAGGTTGAAATAAAACGGTTCGCACGATTTCAAGTAGGAGCGGAGTAATTTTGAACCAGCCTAAATACAAACGCGTTTTGTTGAAGCTAAGCGGTGAAGCCCTGATGGGCGATCAGAATTTCGGCATCAGTCCCGAGATGCTCAAATATGTAGCCGATGAAGTCAGGTCCATCTATGATTTGGGCGTGGAGATCTCTATCGTCGTCGGTGGTGGAAATATCTTCCGTGGTGTGAAAGCGACATCGTTTGGGATGGAGCGAACCTCCGCCGACCATATGGGCATGTTGGCCACTGTGATGAATAGTTTGGCGCTGCAGGATGCTTTGGAAAAACAAGGTATGCAAACCCGAGTGCAAACGGCCATCTCCATGCATGAGGTGGCCGAGCCTTATATTCTCAGGCGCGCGGTTCGTCACCTTGAAAAGGGCCGGTTGGTCATATTTGCCGCTGGTACTGGCAATCCTTACTTTACAACCGACACAGCCGCGGTACTTCGTGCCCAGGAAGTGCATGCCGAGGTGCTGTTAAAAGCAACAAAAGTGGACGGGCTTTATGAGGCGGATCCGGTAGAGCAGCCTGATGCTGCCTTCATCGCCTCTACCTCATACATGCGCGTCCTTGAAAAGCAATTGAAGGTCATGGATATGACGGCCATTTCTTTGGCCATGGACAATGACCTGCCATTGGTTGTCTTTAATCTGAAGCAGGCAGATAATATCCGCAAGGTGGTACTCGGTGAGCGCGTGGGGACCATGATCGCCAATTGAGTGGTTGCGATACCACGCCGCATGACCGGTCAAATCCAAATCGCCGATGCGGATCCAAAACGCTGAAGAGGTAAGCTATGATCGAAGAGACCTATCAAGAAACCCGTGACCGCATGGGGAAAACCATCACCGCCCTGGAGAACGAGCTGAAACGTATTCGTACCGGCCGAGCTTCAGCTTCGTTGCTGGATGGAATTAAGCTCGATTATTATGGTTCGCCAACCCCATTAAATCAAACCGCCACCGTGGCTGTCCCCGAAAGCCGGTTGATTACCATACAACCGTGGGATGCCACTATTATCAAGGCGATCGAGAAGGCGATTTTAAAATCAGACCTTGGCTTGACACCCTCAAACGACGGAAAACTCATCCGTATCGCCATTCCCCCTTTGTCTGAAGAGCGGCGCAAGGAACTTGTCAAACAAGTCAATAAATGCTGCGAAGAGCACAAGGTCGCCGTACGCAATATCCGTCGCGACGCCAATGAGCTAATTAAGGGATTTAAAAAGGACGGAGACGTTTCTGAAGACGATGCGTTTAAGGCCCAGGATAAGGTTCAAAAGATAACGGACGAGTTTATCGAAAAGATTGATGGAGTATACAAAGAAAAAGAGAAAGAGATACTTGAGTTCTAAATTGCATGACGACACGCTGGATGTCAAAAAACTTCCCAGCCATGTGGCCATTATTATGGATGGTAATGGACGCTGGGCCAAAAAACGTCTCCTCAATCGAGTAAAGGGCCATGAAAAAGGTGTGGAAACAGTCCGCACCATTATTCAAACATGCCGCCAATTAAACATTCCCTATTTAACCCTCTACGCCTTTTCGACTGAAAACTGGCAGCGACCTAAAAAAGAGATCAACGCACTGATGTTCCTATTAAGGTCTTTCCTTGAAAAGGAGTTGCCGGAGTTGCATGCGCAGCAAATTCGCCTCAATGGCATCGGCCAGATTCATCGGCTTCCGGAAGATGTTCGCAAATCAATAGACGAAGCTATGACATTCACTGCAGGGAATGACAAGATGGTGCTTAACCTGGCCCTGAGCTACGGCGGGCGAACAGAGATCACTGAGATGGTTCAAGCCATCGGGCGAAAAGTGGCCGATGGTGACCTGACTGCCGATCAGATTGACCAGACAGTGGTGGCCGATCATTTATATACCCGAGGCATCCCTGATCCCGACATTATGGTTCGAACCAGCGGGGAGATGAGAATTAGCAACTTTTTACTTTGGCAATTAGCTTATGCGGAATTTTTCGTCACTGATACATTATGGCCCGATTTTTCGCGGGATGAGTTCATCGATATTCTTCACCAATACCAAAATCGTGACCGCCGATACGGAAAAGTGAAGACGTAAAGGGGTAAACACGCCGGGCAATCATATTCAAACAGATCTGTCCTGAACTGTATCCGGCAAACACGGCTTAATCTTTGGCCTATTCTGATAGCGGGATCTTATGTACCTGAAACGCTGGCTCACAGCCCTGGTTTTAATACCGCCATTTATTCTTGTAATTTTAAAAGGCAGTCAGCTCCTTTTTACTTTCGTACTGGTCGTCGTCGCCACTGTTTGCTTGTGGGAATACCTTCGAATCACTTATTCAGCCCATGAACCCGCGGTGCCCAAAATTTATCATGGCTGGGGCTATCTTTTGGGCGCCTTGGTTCTTTATTGTGCCTACCAACAGAGCTATATCGGTGTCATGGTGGTGTTGGCCATGAACCTGATAGGTGCGGCCTTTATGTCTATTTTTCGATTTAAAGACAATCAAGATGCACCTACAGTGGCCATCAAACAGATCTTTGGAATCCTATATATCCCGTTTTCCATCTCTTTCATCATCATGCTCAGAGCTACCCCCGACGGTCCCTACTGGGTGTTGTTCCTGTTTTGGGTGGTGGCCTGGGGCGACACCGGCGCTCTTTACGTGGGGTCCCTATTTGGCCGACATAAGCTCTGCGCTGCGGTCAGTCCGAAGAAAACCATCGAAGGCGCCTTTGGGGGGCTGGCCGCCAACCTGATTTTCGCGTGGCTCTATAAATTGTTGTTTTTCAATGCAATGAACAGTATTACCTGTACGGTGTTCGCACTGATGGTGGGTGCCGCAGGTCAGATCGGAGATCTCTTCGAATCTGAGTTTAAGCGCGCCGCCGGTGTGAAAGATTCCAGCGCACTTCTTCCGGGGCATGGAGGTTTGCTGGATCGACTTGATGCGATGTTACTGGCGGCACCCGTTGCCTTTTTGCTAAAGGAATACCTACTACCATGAAAACGCTCGCGCTTTTGGGATCCACAGGTTCTATCGGGTGTAATACCTTGAACATTGTATCCAATTTTCCTGACGACTTTAGGGTAGCGGCGTTGACGGCCAAAAAGAATATTGACCTATTGGCCCGCCAAATAAAGGCTTTTTCACCTGAAATGGTCGCTGTTTATGATGCGTCGCTGGCTCAAAAGCTCAAAGGGCTTCTGGCCCCTTCCCAGAAGGTGGAGATCCTTTATGGTGCACAAGGCTACCGTGCTGCTGCTGCCTGGGATGGCGTGGATATGACAGTGGGCGCCATGGTGGGAGCGGCTGGTTTGGAGCCGACCCTTGCCGCCATTTCCGCCGGTAAGGATATCGCCATCGCCAATAAAGAGACCCTTGTCATGGCAGGCGCATTGGTCATCGCGGCGGCGGAGCGCAAAGGTGTGCGCATGCTTCCCATTGACAGCGAGCATAGCGCCATTTTTCAGTGCCTGCAGGGGCACCGCCGCCAAGATTTAAAGAAAATTTTTTTGACGGCCTCGGGGGGGCCATTTTTGAATGAATCGGCCGAGGCGTTTGACCGGATTTCACCGGAAGATGCCCTCAAACACCCGAATTGGGAAATGGGAGCCAAGATTACCATTGATTCCGCCACCCTGATGAATAAAGGGCTCGAGGTCATTGAAGCCAAATGGCTTTTTGATGTGAGCATCGACGAGATCGAGGTGGTGGTTCATCCCCAAAGCATTATCCACTCCATGGTGGCATACTGCGATGGCTCTATTCTGGCGCAAATGGGAATTCCGGACATGCAAGAGGCGATAGCTTATGCGCTGGCCTATCCGGAGAGAATTCCTCTCAAACAGCCTCTGCCTGATTTAGTGGCAATGGATGGTTTAACTTTCAGCCATCCTGATCTAAAACGATTTCCTTGTTTACAACTGGCCTTCGATGCCTGCCGTTCAGGCGGCACAATGCCGGCGACGATGAACGCGGCCAACGAAGTGGCGGTTGAGGCCTTTTTGGCATCCCAAATCCCGTTTACCAGTATCCCTGAAGTTATTGACGCAACCATGAACGAGCATAACTTGATTCAGGAACCTGATCTTGATACAGTTCTGGATGCTGATAAATGGAGTCGGCAAAAAGCCCGGAGTCTGGTTGCGGAGCGAACTAAGATTTAAAAATTTCCAATGCAACGCCGGGGTTTAATAAATTTAATTTAGAAGACTGCTATGAATACCTTCTTACTTTTTATTGTTGTGCTGGGACCGCTGATATTTTTCCATGAATTGGGACACTTTTTGGTCGCGCGGCTATTTGGCGTCGGTGTGGAAAAATTTTCCCTTGGTTTCGGTCCCCGTATCCTCGGAAAGAAAGTCGGCCGTACAGACTACCGCCTGTCGTTGATTCCACTGGGTGGATTTGTTAAAATGGTCGGTGATGAACCCGATTCCGATTTGCCCCCCGAGGATATTCCTTACTCTTTCACTCACAAGCATGTGGCCAAAAGAAGCCTGATCGTATTTGCCGGACCTTTTTTCAACGCACTGCTGGCAATGGTCATCTTTATGTGTATACTCTATTTTGTTGGAATTTCCAGCATCCTGCCAGTGATTCGAAATATCGATTCAAACAGTCCCGCGGCACAAACACCTCTTGAGCTTGATGACCGGATTGAGGCCATCGATGGTACACCGGTGTCATCCTGGCGGGATATCAATACCATTTTAGATGAGAGCAGCGGTGATCCGGTCAAGCTCCATATCATCCGGCAGCAAGAGACGCTTGAAATCGAGCTGGAACCTCAGAAAGCGGTCTATACCGACGTATACGGCAATGACGTTCCCTATTTCGATTTTGGAATATCAGGCGTGGCCGAACCGCATGCAATTGTCGGTAAAGTGATGAAAGATATGCCCGCCTTCGAAGCCGGTCTGCAAGAAGGGGACGTGATCCTATCCATAGACGATCGCAAGATACAGTACTGGAAGCAGATGCAGGAAATTATAACCCAATCTGACGGCAAAGTACTTCGGTTTGGAGTCAAACGCCGGAATGAGTCGCTGACCCTTGAAATTACCCCCAATCTTGTTAAAGACAGGAACCTTGCCGGGATCAGTTCAAAAAATTACCGCATTGGCATCAGGCCTCCGGATCTCATACCCGATAAGGATAAGGTCACCATTGAGCTGACTTTTTTTCAGTCCATCAAGCACAGCTTTCGCATATTGATACAAGTAACCGGCAGTTTTTTTGACTTCTTGAAAAACGCTTTTAAGGGAAAGGTGTCGCGCGAATTGGTCGGGGGGCCGATCCGGATCGCTCAGATGGCGCAGCAATCAGCCCAAATGGGCCTCGTCGAACTGTTTTCTTTCGTTGCGGCCATCAGTTTGCAGCTGGCAATTCTAAACTTGTTACCCATTCCCGTATTGGATGGCGGCCACTTGCTTTTTTATTCCATAGAGGTCATAAAGCGGGGCCCGTTGAGCACGCGCGCCAGGGAGACCGCTCAGCAGATAGGGCTTTTCCTTCTGCTTCTGTTGATGGTTTTTGTATTGTACAATGACATTGAGTTTACCTGGTTCAACTAGGTCCTGGGATTTGCTGACGTAT
>JASFKE010000131.1:0-8637 GCA_050118795.1 Desulfobacteraceae bacterium
TATTTTCTCGATTCAGGGCTGCTTTGCTACCTATTACGGATTAAAGAACCCGACGATTTAAACCTTCACGCATCCAGAGGTGCAGTGTTTGAAACATTCGTACTCTCAGAGCTTTTCAAAAGAGCCCTTAATTATGGTTTGGATACAGATCTTTTTTTCTGGCGAGATTCGTCCGGTCATGAAGTTGACATCATCATCGACACCGGACGCACCATTGTCCCGGTGGAGGTCAAATCAGGTGCCACCATAGCCAAAGACTTTTTCAAAGGCCTCGATTTCTGGAACCGGTTAGCCCAAAAAAAAGAATCGAGCCCGTCAGCACTAATCTACGGCGGCAACAACTCAACGACCCGAAAAGGCATCAATATCCATTCATGGTGGAACTTCTAAACAAATTCTATTTTGACAAATCACCACGGTCGAGGTATCCAAAACAGTAATACAATTCCAACATCTGATATGCTCAAAAACCTAAAAGCCAATTACCCGCAACCGAGAGGTTTAGCATGGAAAGCCCGTCACAAGTACCCCAAGTTACCATGTCCAATACCAAAAAAGAACTCCTTGACGCGTACAAGACCGCAAAGCAGCTCCTGAAGACAAAGGAGAAGGACCTGCTGGATGCCAAAAAAGCCAAAAAAGCGCTGGAAAAGAAAGCTGCCTTGGCAACCGCCGAATCGCAAGCAGCCAAAGATCCAGTACACCGTATCCATGAACTGCGCAGCGCCTTGAGCAGGGAACTGACCGACTTGGCCCAGCGCTTGGAGGATGAGATTGGCACCTACCGAAAAATCCAAACCGCCGTGACTGAAAAAAACCAAGAGCTCCAGACGCTCTATGGCATAGAAACCGCCGCTTCGGATCTCGCCGCCTTATTAGAAGCCCAGCAATCCCGTAAGGAAAATTTCGAGTCTGACATGGAACGCCGGCAAAACTCCTTCAATGAAGAGATGCAAGAGCAGCGAGAACAATGGAAAAAAGAGCAAGACCTACAGAAGCAAACTGACAAAGAGCAGGAGCAGCAGCTGAAAATATTGCGACAGCGCGAAAAAGAGGAGTTCGAATACACTTTTACCCGTGAGAAAGAGCAACGAAGAAACGCATTGTCCGACGAACTGGACGCAATCGAAAAAGAAATCGGACAAAAACGAGACGCTTTCGAAATAGAAATTACCCAGCGGCGCACCGCCCTGGAAGAAGGAGAAGCCGTCCTAGAAAAGCGACAAACAGAGTTGGAGCATCTGGAAAAAGAGGTGGAAAGTTTTCCTGCACGGCTTGAGGCCCAAATTCAGGCTGCCATTGATAAAACCACCCTGCAATTGACGGCAGATTTCGAAAAAAACGAGGCGCTACTCAAAGCTACCTTTGAGGGGCATAAAAGGGATCCGCCGGGCGTTGGGAGACCCACGGGTCATGAACTCCCTGCGTGCCCAGCGATCTCTGCGAAAAAGAAAATGCAATGGTCCCTATGTCGACAGGCTAAATGACGATAACCACCTGTGAGCACCTCTAATTTCGACACCACTGGGATATGTTTTATCGCGTCTCAAATCCTTGACAACCTGGACCTTCTTAGCTTCCGGAAAATAATTCTGAAAGACCTTAAAATGGGGACTTAATTTATTATCACCCCATTTAACCTCAACAAGCAGCATAGGTCCCTTGTCATTGGCAATGCAAAAATCAACTTCTTTGCCATCCTTGTTTCTCAAATAATAAAGCTGCCTATTTTCACCATAGCAATCCTCACGGTAGTGTATTTCTTTTAGCAAAGCACAAGCTACCAGGTTCTCCAACCTTGCGCCGGAGTCCACCATTACCTGGCCGGTATCATAAAAGTAGAATTTTGGTGTTTTTAAAATGGACCTTGCAATATTCTTATGAAACGGGGTCACACGAAAAATGACATACATATTTTCCAGTATTGCAAGCCAACGCTTGATTGTTTTGTCAGAACACTGAAGATCTCCAGCAAGGGAACTGTAAGAAACAGGGCTTCCCACCCGTTTTTTCAATAGATGAATCAGCATTTCAATCGATGCAATTTGCTGAATATTTTCAAGATCTATCAGATCCTGCCGAATGATGATATCAAGATGGGATTTTTTCCATCGATTATAAAACCTGGAGTTACCATTAAGATAAGGTTCCGGAAAACCACCAAAATTTAAAAGCTTATCGAGTTCTGCATCAAGGTCTACCGGTTTTATAGTGTTGTTAATTTCTTTAAGATCCAATGGATGCAGTCGAAACTGGAAAAATCTTCCGGCGAGTGAATCGCCAACCTTTCGGTAAGCATCCAGCTTAGCACTTCCGGTCACTAATATGGCCGGTGGAACGCCCTGGGTATCATAAATACCTTTAAGCCATGATTTCCAATTTTTGCGTTTATGAAGTTCATCAAAAATAATCAGATTGGATGAACGATCCCAGGACTTTTCAATCAAACTATGTCGATCTTCCAAATCGTCATAATTGAAATAATCGTAACCGGTCATCAACATCTTGGACAAAGTCGTCTTGCCAGTTTGCCGGGCTCCGGTTAATAGAACGATCTTTTTTTTTAAATCCTCAAGAATATAGCTCTCTAAATATCTTTTCACAGCGACTATTATGACTACTATTCCGAAATAGTCAAGACTTTTTCGATATTCTATCCGATAAAGTCAGATGAGGATCTTTGTCTATTGTATGCCATCTTTTCAAATCTCCCCCAACACCTTCCGAACTTCACCAGCCTTCTCAAACTTGGCATCCAATTCCAAAGCCTTCTCCAATTCCCGCCGGGCTTTATCAGGCTCCGATTTCTTAATATAGGCCATCCCCAAATGATAACGCACCATGGGATTTTCAGGAATCTTCTCCAAGCTATCCGCTAACTCCACAATGGCGCTGTCATACAGCCCCTTTTTGTAGTATACCCAACCCACCGTATCCATCACGCCGGGATCATTGGGCAATTTCTCCTTAGCCAGCTTTGCAAGCTCCAACGCCCTGTTCAGATCCTTATCATTTTCAGCCAAAATATAGGCCAGATTGTTGGCAGCCGGGGCAAACTCCGGATTAACCCGCAGCGCCTCTTCATAATGCTGCCGGGCAAGATCCCCCTTTTTCTGTGCGTCATACAAAGCACCGATGATCATATTGGGTTCTACTTGTTCAGGGTTTTGTGCCAACAACGATTTATACTGGGCAATGGCTTTATCGTGGTTCCCTTTTTTGAGATACATCTGGGCCAGACCGTAATATGGCTGGGCATAATCCGCATTGGCTGCAATGGCCGCTTTGTAGGCCTCTTGAGCAGCATCCCCCTCTCCTTGCATGCTATACAATCGGCCCTTGAGGTTCAAAATGACCGCTTGCAAAACCGGCAGCTCTTTGTAGGCCGTTAATTGGGTATCGCATTTTTTCAAAGCGGTGTCATAATCCTTAGCAGCCACATGAATGTTCACAATATGACCAAACACATCGAGCAACTTGGGATTGAGCCCAAGGGCCTTTTCAAAACTGGCCAATGCCCCATCATTGTCCTTTTGCGCCCTTTGAACCAGACCCAGCTGAAAATACCCTTGGGGATTATCCGGCTGCAACGCGATCATCCCTTTAAATTCACTCTGTGCACCATCAAAATATTCCTTGGCCAAATAAACCCTGCCCACTATGGATTTGGCCTGGTAGTTGTCCGGAAATTGGTTGAGCACCTCTTTGCCCAAACCGTAAGCCGTATCCAAATCCCGCTGCTTTAAAGCAATATCCGCCAACACAATCTTGGCGCTATGGGCTTTTGGGTTTAATTCAACAGCCTTGTTCAATGACCTCTTGGCAACCTGAACTTCTCTTTTTGCTAGATGTCCCATTCCTTTGTAATAGTGGGCCTGGGCAGCTTTAGGCTCCTGTGTGATAATTTTATCGAAAACAGCTATGGCGTCATTCCAATTACGCTTATGAACTAATATCTCCCCCTTGAGCATCAATGCCGGCAAAAAGTCAGGGCGCTTGGCCAGCATTTTTTCAGCAAACCCTTCAGCCTGATCCACCTCTTTGATCCTGTAATAATATCGCGCCGCCGAATTGAGTACCGCAAAGTCGTCCGGTTTCAGTTCAACCGCCTTATCATACATCCCCTTGGCTTTATCCACCTTCCCAACAGTCGTATAATACCGCGCCGCCGACAAATAGGATTTGGCATTTTCCGGCTCGAGCTCTATGGACTTTAAAAAAGCACCCTCTGCCCGATCAACTTGTTTTTGGGATAGATAGAAAGTACCCAACACCGACTGCAACTCAGCGCTTTTGGGATTTGCCTCAATCCCTTTAAGGATCTCTTTTTCCGCCGAACCGGTATCCTTGCGGCTCATATGCAAACGCACCAAGGCCAACCGCGGCTTGGAATCCGCCGGATCAATGGCCACCGCTTTTTTCAAATAAGCTTCTGCTTGATCCCCTTTGCCCTGCAGCGCAAGGATGCGTGCCAACCCAATATATGCCTTGACCTGTTTGTCGTCCAAACCGATGATCTTCTCAAAAGTGGCAGCAGCTTCATCAACACTCTTGCCGACATCATCCAACCCGGCTTTAAGATACAGTGCATCAATATTTTCAGGCTCTTTGGCCAAAACCGCATCGACCTTGGCCCGCGACTCATCATATTGCTTGCCCAGCATTAAGAAGGTGGCCAATTTCAGCAAAGCATCTGTATTTTCCGGATCAAGCTTGGCCACCATGGAGTACTCCCGATAGGCCCCACGGCCATCGCCCATCTTCAAATAGGTCTCGCCCAACTTGGCATAGGCGTCAATATAATTAGGATCGATTTGAATGGCATTCTTTAGCTCAATTTCAGCAGACTTGTACTCTTGGGTATCGAAGTATCCCACTCCTTTTTTAAAGTGAGATAACTTCTTCTCCTCATCCGATGCACAACCCAAAAAAAACACAGCAGTAATCAGAACGAGAAAAACCGTATTGAAATTAAACCTCATAGAGATACCTCCAAAATAATTATGATACCTTTCAGACCGCCGGGCCCAAAGAAGATAGTCTCACCGGCGACAGATGCATACGCATTATACAACAAACTTAACAATTATCCACAAGTCATACCGTAATATGATGCCGCCACAACTTGAATAGCATCAGTACCTTTGAAACCATAACTATCACTATCTATTAGCAAAATGCAATTACGAAATGGTATAGATCCCATTTAACCCGATCGCTGCAAAAGCCAATATAATACCCAATCCGAATAAGCCTCCCCAGCCCGCGACCACCAAACAAACAAAATAAGGGGGTGTACATCCTGCCAAATGTGTGTTACATAAGATGAAAATTTTCCGAATCAAAACCAGTCTTAAATTAAAATTGTTTGCTTAGCTTTAACATAGCTGACAAGTTGTGGACTTCTGTTATCAGCTTTTTGAGTTTTGCCGGCGATTCCGGCGTTTGGTCACTTGAATGGTAATAGTGATACGATATAGGCTGAGTTACCATTAAACCAGAACATTCAGCGACACTGCCATCTCCAAGGAAAATTCAAAATGACGATATCACCTCTTGCGCAACCTTTGCGCATCGGAATTCATGCCAATAAAATTCTGAAATATTTTTCCGCTATCACCTTATTTGCGCTGTTATCCGTATCCAGTGCAATGAGTGCCCAAGTGACCTTGTCCTGGGATCCTAATGAACCGGCGCCGCAGGGCTATAATCTATTGCAACGAACTGAAGGAGGGACTTACGATTATGCCAATCCAGTATGGCCCACGGATGGCTGCCACCATACCGAGACCACCTGCACGATTGCTAATCTAACACCCGGCGTCACCTACTACTTCGTCGTGCGCGCTTACAACGGCAGCGATCAAAGCAGCGACTCCAATGAAATTCCATACACTGTACCGTCCGAAAAAATTCTGTCTTCCATCACCATCAGCGGTCCGATTCAAGTCGATGAAAACGGCAGCGCCCAATATACATGCATGGCCAATTACAGCGACGGCTCATCCTCAACCCTGTCCAGCGGCATCACCTGGAGCGAAAACTCCACCGTCACAAGCATCACCTCCAGCGGCTTGTTGACCGCCGGCAGCATTAATTCCGATACATATGTCACCATCACAGCGGCCTATGAAGGCAAAAGCGACACCCATGGTGTAACCGTAAAAAAAGCGTCCGCCACACTATCAGGCCTCACCATTTCCGGCCCCGCGCAATTGAATGAAGGCGGCACTGCGCAGTATATATGCACCGCCAATTACTCCGACAACACAACCGCCAATGTAACCGACAGCGTCCATTGGAGCGTGAATTCAGACGATGCAAACATAAACCCCGCCGGTCAGCTTGTCGCCGACACCGTCCGAAGTGACGAATTTGTGACCATCACGGCATCCATTGATGGCATACAGGCCGAACACAATCTGACCATCAACAACTCAATTGAAAAATTTACCCTTACTGTTGATATCCTCGGCTCCGGTTCCGTCCAATTCGATCCCCCCGGTGACACCTACGAAGCAGGCACAGTCGTCACCCTCACAGCCGAAGCTGACCATGCCCATGCCTTCGATGGCTGGATAGGAGATGTAGCAGATACCGAGTCCGACATCACCTCGGTAACCATGGACGCCGATATCAGCCTGTCGGCCACCTTTCTGGAAGATACGGATATGGATGGTGTCCCGGATGTGGAGGAGTGGGGGAAGCAGAACCAAGATCCCAATTATGACGGTAACAGGGACGGTATTGCGGATGCGATACAAAGCAATGTGGTATCGATTCAGACATATGATTATGCCCACATGCTTACTTTGAGCACTCCCGAACCTGGAAAAATCACAGATTGCAAAACCAACGATCCGGCGTCCATGGCAGAGTCTCCAACCGTATACACACTGCCGCTCGGTCTGATCGCTTTAAAAATCGAAAATATCACCCCAGGTGCCGGAACCACCTTAACCATCAATCTGCCCGCCGAATCTGAATTCGACACCTACTATCAATTTGGGCCAACTTCAGACAATCCCGATCAATCCTGGTATGATTTCATGTATGACAAAACTTCAGAAACAGGTGCCATCTATGAAGGCCAAAAGGTAACGCTCTTTCTAATAGACGGACAAACCGGCGACAACGACCTCACAGAAAACGGCGTGATATCCAACTCGGGCGGTCCAGGCATCTTAAACGCGAACGATGCCACAGCCCCAACCACCCACGACAGCTATCAACTGGGTGAAAACTCTACATCCACCATCAACCCAAGCGTTAACTGCTTCATCAACACTATTTTCGCCCATCCATAAAACCATCTCATGAAGCTAATTTCTAACCAAGAAGAATACGCCATCTCGATCACAGTTGACACCCATTTATTTTAGGTGTATCTCGTAAATATCATGGTTAAACCAAGACACCTTAAACAAAAAATCAATCGTTTACTGGAAATGTTCCCGGCGGTAGCCATAATCGGCTCTAGACAATGTGGAAAATCAACGTTAGCCAGCGACCTAAGGCCTAAATGGGATTATTACGACCTGGAAAACCCCAATGATTACCAACTGATCAGCGACGATCCAACCGCTTTTTTTGCACTGCATAAAAGAGATCTTATCATAGATGAAGCTCAGCAGTTCCCTGATCTATTCAAAGTACTCAGGGGGGTTATTGATTCTGATCGTAAACTAAAAGGACGCTTTATTTTAACCGGCTCAAGCTCGCCTCATATTGTAAAGGCCATTACGGAAAGCCTTGCAGGGAGAATTGCCACAGTCGAAATGTGGCCCTTCAAGCAAGGGGAGTTTTACGAAAAAGCAACTTCTGAGATCTATGCCCTGCTGACAGCCAACCAAACCAGTGCCGGCGATTTTCGAAAGCTACAACCCATCGTCAACCCCAGCCAAAGTGCCAAGGTTTGGTTCCAAGGCGGTTTTCCCGAACCTTTAATCGAAAGTGAGGACCACCCGGATTTCCTGAGACAATGGCAGGAAAACTACATCGCAAATTACGTCGCACGTGACATAAGAACCCTATTTCCCAGACTTAAAATCCATAACTTCAGAAGATTTTTGACTCTATTGAGTCAATTTTCAGGCCACCAACTCAACATGAGCGATATGTCAAGAGCCTTGGAAATCAGTGTCTCAACAGTCAAAGACTATCTTGACATAATCCACCACACCTTCATTTGGAGAAACCTTTCGCCCCACACAAAAAATTCACTCAAGAAGGTCCAAAAAGCAAACAAAGGATTTTTCAGAGATCAAGGACTGTTACACTATTTTCTGAAAATATCCGATATCGACAATTTACTCCTGCATCCAGTGGCAGGGTTTTCCTTCGAAAGTTTTGTGATAGAAGAAATTATCCGAGGCTTACAGTCCACCATGGCCACCAACCTTGAATTTAACTATTACAGAACGATAAATAAGTCCGAAGTTGACCTTATCATCGAAGGCAGTTTTGGCGTTGTCCCCATCGAAATCAAACTCAGCTCAAGTATCAAACGCCACTCGCTTAGAAGCCTGACCAACTTTATTAAAGACAGGCAATGCGGATACGGTATCCTTGTAAATAGAGCACAAAGAGTAGAACTAATAACCGAGAAAATCGTTCAAATCCCCGTGCACTATCTGT
>JASFKE010000132.1:0-8624 GCA_050118795.1 Desulfobacteraceae bacterium
GACCCAGATCACCATCGCCGGGCAAACCCATACGGTCGGTCAGGCTTCGGGGCGACCGGATCTGTTGATCACCTCAGGCACGCCTGCGGTGTCATCATCAAATGTGTATCGGGGCGGTAATGTGACGCTCAGCAGTTGGACCGTCAGCAACCAGGGCGCTTCAGCTTCCGGCACCTTCACCAATGGGTATTACCTGTCTGAAAACTCGACAATCTCCACCGCGGATACCCGCCTGACGGACAACATCAACAGCAGTTTGTCTTCAGGCGCCTCTTTCACATGGGGTGCGGTAACCTTGGTGATCCCGACATCGATACCACCGGGGACCTATTATATCGGCATCCTGGTGGATCGGACCAACGCAGTTACCGAATCAAACGAGGGCAACAATGACGTCAGCAGGCAAATAACGGTGTATTGATCAGATATGGATATGGCTTAAGAACCTATTGCGGATAGTAGATATTCCGGTCGTCCCATTCAACCACTGTTCGGGCCAGCGCGATATCGACAAAATCACCGGGCTGGGGAATGCTGTTGTACATTTTCCATCGCTTCGTGGGCAGTTTGACCATGAGCACGGCATGATCCCCAGCCGGCATGCGGATGATGCGCAGTTTCAGGGCGTGAGGATAATCAGTCCTTTTCAGCGTCCCGTACATAAAGGTTGCGATATCTTCGCAATCCCCGCGAAAATCTTTTTTAAATTCGCCATAGGATTTCCAGTGGTCATGGTTGGCCGGCTCTCGTTCGTATTTTGCGATTGTCAGGGTTGAATCTATGATGTCGTCGACCAGGGCTTCGCTCCACCCCTCTTGGCGAACCCGCTGCTGCCATTGTTCAATGTACCAGCGGTACTCCATCCCCGGATCTTCGGGCTGAAAATAGACCGGCGAACACCCCGCCACCAGGCAGACCAACAAAACGGCACTATTGAATTTTAACAAGGATATTCCCATATGGCTCTCTTTCAATGTTCAACGTTGAATGCTTATTGGCTATTCACCACAACGACCGGACCACATAGGCATGATGTCCAAAAAACATGCCAATCCTTACACTCTTCGATTTAAAAGGGGTAGATGAAAAGATACTTACCTGAAAACACAATTAAAATGATCTATCTTCCGGAAGGCGAAATATATCTGGCATACATATGGTGTTGATTTCGGGCCATTTTTTTGACTTTTTTTCTATTTTAAATGACACCTCTCGGAGGGGAAATAATTGTCATCTCCATTGATGGTGCTATTCATGCCGCAGGGCCACGATGGGATCCACGTCGGCGGCCTGCCGGGCTGGGTAGAGACCGAAAAAAATGCCCACCAGAAACGACATGATCACGGGCAGGGCCACGGCCCAAAGGGAGACGGCCACCTGCCAGCCGGCAAACCAGGAGATTGCCGCCACCGCACCGAGGCCGCACAACAGCCCGATAATGCCGCCGGAAAGGGTCAACATCACCGATTCCAGCAGAAAATGGACCACTATATGCTTTCTTGTGGCTCCCACCGCCCGGCGGATGCCGATCTCCCGGGTCCTTTCGGAAACCGTGGCCAGCATGATATTCATGATCCCGATACCGCCCACCAGCAGGGATATACCGGCGATGGCCCCCAAAACCAGGTTGAAAGTGCGATGGGTCCGTTCGGCCTGCCTGAGCAGTTCAAGGGGGACGACGAACTGGTAGTCCTGGGTATCGTGATGGGCTACGGCCATGATGCGTTTGACCAATTTGGCGGTGGCCACGACATCTTCGGTCCGCTCCACCTGTACGACGATTTCGGACAGCTGATGCTGATGCTGCACGGCACCGGCCTTTTGTCCCCTAGTGCCACTGAAGCTGTCCAGGGTGCCGGCGGTTTCCAGGGGGACGAACACCATCTCGTTATGGTTGCGTGTGGAAACCGTTGAAGCACTGCCGGTCTGGTGTTCAATCCGGCTCAAGATCCCCACCACCTTTACCATGTGATGGTTGATGCGAATAAATTTACCGGGCTTGCCGGCCTCTTCCAGCCGGTTTGCCACTTCGCTGCCCAGCACGCAAACCAGGTTCTTCCGCCGCCGATCCTGGGGTGCGATGAACCGACCGGCCGATATATGCAATCCCAGGAGCCGGGCGTAATTTGCTGAACAGGCCACCACCTGGGGCAATATCTCCCGGGGAAGGCCCAAAATCGATGTGGAGATCTCCCGCAGGCTGGCGACCCTCTCGGCAGTGGTGGCCCCGTGGGCAACCCGCTGCAGGTCGGCCAGAGTCAACCCCCGGGATTGACGCTCCCTGGCTTTGACCACCTGGTTGTCGGTAAGGGCCACTGCTTTGATATAAATATTGCGGGTTCCCAACTGCTCGATTTGATGGGCGGTTTCCTGTTTGGCGCCCTCGCCGATGGAGATCATGGCAACCACGGCCATCACACCGCAAACCACCCCCAGCACGCTGAGCAGCGAGCGCAGTTTTTGATGCAACAGGCTGCGAAGGGCGACCCGCAGAATTTTTTTTTGGTTATGAAGATTCACGAACGATGCACCCGTCGTTGATGGTCACCCAGAAATCGGCAAAGGAGGCGATCTGCCGGTCGTGGGTGACCAGAACAATGGTTCGGCCCTGATCGTGGAGCCTTTTGAAAAGCTGCATGATCTCCCTGCTGTTTCTGGAATCCAGATTTCCGGTGGGCTCGTCCGCCAAAATCAGTTTCGGCTCGATGGCCAGCGCACGGGCAATGGCCACCCGCTGCATTTCACCGCCTGAAAGTTCGGCCGGCCGATGGTTGGCCCGGTCACCCAACCCAACCTGGTCGATGGCTGTATGCACCCGCTCAGAGATGACGCCCGTGGCGTCAGAGCGGTACAAAAAAGGCAGTTCGACATTTTCGACAACGGTCAGGTTGGGAATTAAATTAAAGGTTTGAAAAACAAAACCCAGGTATTGCGAACGCAGGCGGGAGAGTTGATCATCGGAGGATTCCAGCACGTCCATACCGTCCAACCGGTAAGACCCGGCGCTGGGGCGATCCAGGCAGCCGATGATGTTCAGCAAGGTGGACTTGCCCGATCCGGAGGCGCCCATGACGCCCAGAAACTCCCCTTCGAATATACGCAGGTCGATGCCGCGCAGAACCGGGATGGTGACGCTCTCTTTGCGGTATGTTTTAACGATGGCGCGGGCGTCAATTATGGGTGTTTTCATTGACCGTCACTTGAGAATTGTCCGGTAAAATCCGATCCGGGGGCGGTTTGAGCAAGCTGACCCGGTCGCCCTGGTCGAGACCGGATATGATCTCCACCGAATCTTCGTTCTGCCGCCCCACCACAACCGCTTTTTCCCGGAATCTTCCACCTTTGACCAAAAGGTAGCAAAAAGTTCCCGACCCCTCATCGAAGACGGCGTGCACCGGCACGAAGAGAATGTCGGCGGCGTTTTCCGAATTGACGGTGATTCTGGCGGTCATACCCGGCCGCAGGCGATCGTTTTTGCCCGCCAGGGTGACGGTGAGCTGAAAATATTTTTCGCCGATACCGCCGTCGAAACGTTCGGTGGCCAGCATACCGATCAATGTCACCTTCCCGCTGATCAAAGTCTCCGGGTAGGCGTCAACCCTTATTCGACAGGGTTGATCCATGGCCACTTTGTGCAGATCGACTTCGCGGATTTGGGTCTTTACGATCATGGTCGAGATATCGGGCAGGTAGAGCAGCGGCTGGTTTTGCCACACCCGGTCACCCACCCGGGGCTTGCGCTTCTGGCCGTCACGAAAGGTCTCGTACAAAATGGCAATGCCGCCGAAGGGGGCCCGGATGGTGGTCTTTTTCAGTTCGGCCAACGCCTGTTCCAGAGAGGCTTGGGCGGTTTCCAGTTTGCCCTGGACTTCAGCCAGCACTGCCGCAGCCCGCGCCACCTTAAAAGCCGTCCCTTTTTCAAGTTGTTGAATCTCCATCTCCGACTTGTCCACCTTGGCCCGCGCCGTCTCGATGGAGGTGGGCAGCACATGCTCTTTATAACTGTCATAGCGCTGGCGGGCAGTCTGATACAATTCATCAAGTTGTTCGACCTTCTGACGCGCCTGGGTCATCTCGGTGGGATTGGCAAAGCCCTGATCCTGGAGCTTGCCAAGCTCCACAATATACGACTGGTAGCGGTTGAACTCATCTTTGGCCTTGTCCAGCTCGCTTTTATACTGGGCCAGTTGCAAGGGCCCCTCACCTTCCACCAATCTGCGCAGCTCCAACCGGGCCACCGTGAGATTATATTTCGAAGTTTGGATTTCGCGCTCGGTCTGGTTTTTCTCCCACTCCAACATCTGTTTGGCCGAATCCACCGATGCCGCCAGGCTGCGCACCTCGCCTCTGAATCGATGCAGCTCCGTCTCAAACGGCGTGGGATCAAGACGCACCAGCACATCGTCCCGGGCCACCACTGAACCGTCTTCCACTAAAAAAATTATTTTCCCCTTATCTCCCCGGACAGCCGACGACACCATGTGGGTGCGGGCGGCATCCAGAACCCCCACGGTCTGCACCTGGATATCCAAATCGCCCCTGTCCACCTGCGCCAGCTGGGCGTCACTGACGGCACTGGTCGGCGGGATGAAGCAACGCGAGAGCATAACAGTCACCAGCGCTGCCAGGGCGGCCGCGATATATAGAGCGCCGTTGCGGTATTTTTTCCGGTCCATTGATTTTCCTATGACTCGATCAAAGTGCCCAGCGCCGCCCGCAGACGGTATGTGCCCACGATATAGTCAACTTTGGCGTCCAGCAGATTGGTCCGGGCCTCCTGCAACTCGGTTTCGGCCTCTATGAGGTCGAAATTATCGGCCATACCGTGACCGAATTTAATCTTGGCCAAAGCCTGTTTACCTTTGGCCTGCTCTATCTGGTCAGTTCTGATCTGCATGCGTTGTTGGGCTTTTTGCAGGGCATCGTAAACTTGGCGGACCTCCCTTTTGATGGTGTCGATCCGCGCCGATCGGCTCAAACTGGCCCGCCTGACAGCCAACCGCGACTGCTGATAGGACGCTTTTTCGGCCGTTCGCGACCAGTCGGTTTCACTGATCAGCTGAACACTCCAAAAATCTTCAGAAAATCGGGTAAGGCCGTCGAAAGCGTCGTCGTATCCCAAGCGGGTGTAGCTGCTCACCAAATCCAACTGGGCAGAGAGATTGTTTTTAGACAACCGGGCCGCCCGCTGGGCCTCTTTAACGTCGTCATCCACCTGCTTGAGCTCCACGCGATGCTGCAGCGCGGTTTCAACGGCATCCGGAGCGCTGATATCCACCGGCTGACATACCAGGGGGGCGACCACCTGCACAGCCTGTTCCAATGGTGCCGCCAGTACAATTTTCAAACGATCGCCGGCACTGCGCAAAGCTTCCTGGGCTTGATTCAGGCTGTTTTGGGCATCCTTGAGACGAATTTGGGCGCGGTAGACATCAATGGGCGTGGCCAAACCGATTTTTTCCCTGGCCTTTGCCATCACCGCATGGCCCTCGAGGCGGTCGGCCTGGGCCTGGTAGAGGTTTACCAGTTCGCGCTGCTGAACGATATTATAGACGGCCGCCACGGCTTCCAACACGGTGTTGACTTTGACCAAATAGTGTGACCGCTTGGCCGAGCGCAATGAATACTGGGCCGAGCGAACCCCGTTCAGATTGATTTCGGAGCCGAACCCGCGCAGCAGCGGAACGGTTAAAGAGATCCCTAACTGTGAACCGTACGCCGGATCACTGTCATCTTCATAGAGGCGATAGACCTGCGGACTGATGCTGGTAATGACCCCGGGTGTATACTTCTTTTCAAAGGTCACGCCGCCGCCCACACGCCGGGACTCATCTGTGGCGGCGGCTGTGGCTTGGGGAAAGAGCTTGTAGTCGAATTCCGACTGGGAGACCTCCACAGAGAGAGCTTGACTTTCAACCCCATACGCCGAACTGATCAGGCTTCGGTTGGCGTGCAATGCCAGATCGATCACATCGGCCAATGTGAGAACCGATTTCGACCGTGATGCGGTTTCCGGCGGGTTGCCTGATTCTTGCGCCCAAATCTCAACAGCCGTGCAGCACAGCAGGAATAAGGCGACCAAAAAGAAAATCCGTACACAGTTCCAGAAATACTTTTTCGGTCTTGTCACGTGACCCTCCTTCTGCCTGAGCTCCGCTTCGATATTAAGGTGCCGTGATGGTCCACGAATGGTCGTTGGAGCCTTCGAACTCTCTAGCGAACTCTCCGGAGTTGATATTGATCTGAAGATAAGTACTCTGACCCATCAACTGCGTCAATCTCAATTCAATGGTATTTGTCCCGCTATTCAAAGTTGTGGTGTATGTCGTCGTTCCACCCGGCGGATTGTTAACCGGCCCGATATATACACCATTTACGAACAGATCATAGTAATCATCCTGGATAGCATTGATATCGATAACACTGATCTGGACATCCCGCGATGAAACGCTGCCGTCAGGGACAACGTCGTCTGTGGTATCCGTGTCGTCGCTGGTATCCGTGTCGTCGCTGGTATCCGTGTCGTCGCTGGTATCCGTGGGGCCGCTGCTACCACTACTGCCGCCGGCCGCTACAGCCACACCGGCAACGGCTGCCACGCCGGCAGCAATCCCGGCGACAGGCGCAATTCCCACACCGCCGGTGGCCACAGGCGACAGGGGACTGCCGGCCGCAATGGCTGTGCCGGCGGCAGTGGCCGTTACGCCGTTGGAAGCGGCCATGGAAGCCATCCCATCGGCGGTGCCCTCCGACCCGGGTGTAAATTGCATCTGGGGTAAGGGCGTCTCCAGCAACGACTGTTGCGCCAATTCAAAGGAGGGATCTTTCTCAAGGGCTTTTTGGAACGACTCCCGGGCTTGATCGTATCTCTCCCGATCGAGATAATCCAACCCAGCCGAAAAGAAGATCAAGGCGGCCAGACTTTTGGTGTGAATTTCATGAAATGCGGCAGGTACATCATCGCAGGACCGGTCCAGGTCCTCAATAATTTGGCAGGCGATCTGCTTCTCCAGGTCATAAAATTTGTTCAACTCCCCCTGGGCCTCCTGGGTGCCGATGTTGGCCATCTGGTCGGCATCCACCATTGCCGATGCAATCTGGAGGCTCTCTTTTTCCAGATCGACCAGGCTGCCGGAGGTCACATGCTTGGCCCTGAGCAGTTTACCGATTTTGGGTGCGGTTTCGGCGGCTATCAGCCCGGATGTACCCAACTTCATCTCCTGGAGCAGCGCCTGCAACCTGACACGCTCAACCACCTGCAGATCCGGGACCAGGGAGAGATCATGGATCAGCAGGGCCGCCATTCCTTTGCCAAGGGGCTTGATATTCTCAGATCCCAGGTTTTTGAATGCAGTGACGGCCACCGTATTTTCCGCCGCCGGCATACGGATCAGAGAGGCTTCATTGGCCACCGCTGTTTTGGCTGACTCCCTGGCCTCTTCACGAAGCAGCAGAGTGAGATTTTTGCGGATCCTCACGGCGTTTTCACTTTGGGGATCCATTTGAACGTATTGCCGCCACTGGGCGATGGCGGCGGGCCGCTTTCCCTGCTCCAGATAGATGAGGCCCAAATAGTAGGGCACGGCATAATTCTCAGGAAATACCGCCTCGGCCAGTTCAAGGTTTTTTTGGGCTTGGTCACGCTGGCCTTTTTTGTACTGGTCAACGCCCTTGTGCACCAGGTCTTGTTTCTCTTTGGCGGAGAGCTCCACCATCTCTCCAGCCGGTGTTTCGGCGCTCCAGCCGGTGGATCCAAAAACTGGAAAAACCACCATGGCGTAAATTAATGCCCCGATGATAATCCTGAATGCCAGTTGGTTAAGTTTCAGAAAACCACTCACGGTAACCCCCTTCCCCTTCATCTTGCCGGAGATCATGTTTGGTGATTACACCCGGCGAACGGCTGTTTTGCCCGATTTGTGAATCAGGTGTCGATGGCAAAATCATTATGTCCAGCAACGGGGAAGCTCAGCATCCAATCAGATGCAACAAATGCATGACAGTTCAACTATTTATGAAAAAGCGCAGCGGTTGATTTTGCCGCGGCATCGAGCCATCCGGGCAGGTTGTGTTCTGCCGCCACATGACTTACGGCGTTGATAACGCGCCCGGACTCGACCTCTACCAGCCTGACATCCAAACGCAGTTGATTTTCGATCACTTGATAACTACCGAACACCATCAACCTGGCGCCGGTGATTTCCCCCAGTCTCAATTGGGTTTGTCGATCAGCCACCACAGAGGAGCCAAGGCTCAGCTCTTCCAACACCATTGCCAGGCGTTGGCGTTCAACGACATCGTAGCGGCCGTCATTTTCTACGGTTTCAATGGCTTTGGCGGTCAGCAGCTCGGTTAAATCCGCTTGGGCTGTGTTCAAGGGACTCAAATTTTCATAATCCAACACCGCCACCGACCAGCGGGGATGGACAGACGGCATATGGGATGTGCCCGCCGCACAAGCGCATACCATGAGCGGCAACCACCACCATTTTAATATCGATAGCTGGTTCGCAATCATATCTTGCTCCCGGTCAGGTCGGTTAATTTTTCACGCAGCCTGTCGTCGCGTTTTACGGGCCGGGTGGTCTCGATGATGCGGCCCCTGCAAAAATCCTGCTCCACCG
>JASFKE010000133.1:0-8617 GCA_050118795.1 Desulfobacteraceae bacterium
CCAAGACCGCATATTTGCGAATTATAGATGCTTTAGCAGGCCAGGGGGCTGAGGCCGTAATACTGGGTTGCACTGAAATCGGGATGCTGGTCAATCAAACCGATACAAATGTAAGGCTCTTGGATACTACTGCAATTCACGCAGAAAGAGCAGTGGAGTACGCAATATAATTGAAGATGAATGTAGAATTTTTATTACTTATTGGGAGGAGGAACTAAATGGCCCTTGATATTTTGTATAATGGTCAGCAGATCCATTGGTTCGGACATGGTATTTTTAAAGTGACAAGCGGTATGCCAGGATATTAACAACCATCTTTTCAATGAGAAAAAGAAAGAGGTCCGGTTCCGGAAGGAAATTACTGTATCGCTGGGAGGTCAACAAATGGCGGAACCAAAGCTCCTTAACTTTAAGAATCCCGTAATCACTTTTCTTGGTATCATTTTTATTATGGTATTATCATCGTGTGCAACAGGTCAGCCAAAGCTAAAAGATGAAGATATCGCAATCGATAATTACATAAAGGAATGTATCGATATTATTCCTCAATCTATAATAGAAAAGCAAAACTCTTTATATCTGAATGCAAAATTGGAAACCAAAAAAAGTGCCGGATATTGTGGATGCAAATCTGCAATGCTTACTTACAAAGTGGTTGCAAAAAGAGAAGATGGCAGCTCTATTTTGTCTTATCAGAATTTTTCCCCCCTGAATCAAGATGCGTTTGATTTTTTGATTGGTAATGATTTTGAACCAGATTACAATTCATTAATAATGTTTGTTCAATGCAAAAATCCAGATTAGCTTAGGGCTCGCGAAAAAATAACCCTAATGTTGTATAAAATAAGGTGACCGAACTATGTTTAACCCCGAGTTTTTACTTACTTCACTAGTGGTTGTTCTAATACCAGGTACCGGTGTCATATATACGGTTTCAACAGGCCTTTTTTGCCGCAGACGTGCAAGCATAGCAGCCGCATTTGGCTGCACCACCGGTATCATCCCTCACTTGACAGCAAGCATTTTAGGTTTGTCTGCCATTTTTCACATGAGTGCTATCGCTTTCCAAATCGTTAAATATGCAGGGGCTATCTATCTTATGTATCTCGCATGGTCAATGTGGCGCAAGACAGGTTCGTTAAGCGTCAACTCCACTGATTCAACGAAAAGCTTGTGGCAAATAATTGCCAGGGGATTTTTAATCAATATTCTTAACCCAAAACTATCAATATTTTTCTTGGCCTTTTTACCGCTCTTTGTCTCGCCAAAGGTATCGTCCCCAATGCTCCAAATGTTAATGCTAAGTGCGGTATTTATGGCAATGACTTTTGTTGTTTTCGTTTTGTACGGAATTTCGGCCAATTATGTGCGTAAATATATTGTCAACTCTCCAAGGGCTGCCAATTGGCTGCAAAAATCATTTGCGGCTATTTTTGCCCTTCTTGGTGCAAAGCTGGCCATGACAAACCAATAGAAGTAAAAAAGAGAAGACAAAAAGATAAAAGAGGCGCAAATGCGCCTCTTTTATCTTTCTTAAAGGTTATTGGTTTCTATGCCAGGTTTAATCGATACGGGCCTTTTTTACTGCTGATTTGTGGAAAACGAGCATAAGCCCCGTCAGCAGTGCAAGTACGCCAATGGTCATAGCGTTGGATTCACCGTTGGCCATGGTGTCGGAGATAAAGCAGCCACCGCCGCCTCCACCACCACCTGAGCTGGTGACATCATCCTCTGAACCCGCTACTGTGGCGGCAAGAAAGGGGGATAGACTGGTCACGTCCACGGTGATGGTATTGTTGTCTGTATCAATGGTGCGATGGGTTGATTCCTGCACCCAGTTGCCATTGACCAGATGCATCACCTGCAGCTGTTCAATATCGTCGACCAAATCGGGGTCGTATTGAATCTGAACCGTTACAGGGCCCACCTGGGTGGCCGTGGCACTGTCACCGGCTGCTTGATAGCTGAAGTCGTACTGCTCGCCGGCGGATGTGACATTATCAGGAAGGGCTTGAACAGCGGTGCGGGCAAAAATGCCCCGGGTGTCGGCCAAGCTGCGCGACTGGCCTTCCAAGGCCCCCGGCGTTTCATCGCTTTTTTCAATTGAGATGATCACCTTGCCGTCGTCGCTGGTGTCCAAAGAGCCGGCCGGGACGTAGATCTTGGTTGCATCGCCATTGCCCAGTTTGACTTGACCGCTCATAAAGGCACTGACGGAGTCGGAGTTCTTGGCAATGGTGTTGACATTGAATCCGACGGTTTCCACCAGGGTTGTTGCGTCATCCCCATAGTGCACCGCAAGCAGCAGCACCACATCCGAATCACCAGCGCCTTTGGTGTACTGGGCACGAATGGTGCGTTTGTCGCCGGATAATCTGACATTTTCGAGTGTACCGGATCCGGCGCTGACGAAGAGTTCACCAGCAGTAGACGCTTCGGTGGGTGTACTGCCGGCCACTTCGATGCTGCGATCGGTCAGATAGCCGGTGCTGAATATGCCCAGATCAATGACACTTGCATCGTCACTGTTCTGTATGGCCTGAGCCATTATCATCGGAGTCACATTACGATCGATGACAGCGTCCTCATCGTCGATATCCGAGGTGAGCATGAACGGTTCGCCGCTGGCGAAAATGTTGGGCATTTCATCGTAGCCACTCTCTTTATAAAAGACCAGCTGATAGATTTCTCCTGATGCCAGCCCGGGTACTGCATAGGTCGAATAGGTGCCGTCAGCCTGCTGGGTCAGCAATCCGAATGTCAGGCTTTGATCGTTCTTATTCATACAAACCACACCGCTAATATCCGCGGAGCTCGGGTAACCGCCTTCAATCAATGCCAAACTGCCCGACACTGTGAAACCGGCAGATTCCCATTGGATATCAAGGGTATTGCCGCCCTCATCGATGACCACATTGTCGAAGACCTTGGTGGGCAGGCCATAGTTCATAACGATGACTTTGAATTTGCCCGGTGCGATGTGATCGATGGTATAATTTGTGGTTGTCACACCACTGGGCGCCGGCACGCTGATCGCTTCGATGCCGTCCAGGACATCACTGTAAATGACACCCTTTCTTTGCAGCAACAGCAGTGTTGCAGGGAACTCTTCGCCTTCACCCTTGAAGGGAAGCATAAAGTCAACACCGCTGGGAATGGTGATGATGCCTGACAGGGATGCGTTTGCCCGAACCAGGGTGAAATCGACATCCGTGGCGCCTGGAAGCATGTTGTATTTACGTTTTTCGCCCCATTGGACGCGTTTTCCCCACTCTTCGAACATGTCCGGCCGTTCGGCTGCCACCAAATCATAATAGGAAACATCAGGATCGACGCCATAGATGGTAAAGTACCCCATGGTGTCTGAGATGCCTTCGGCCTCTGCTGCGCCATCATGGGAATCGGACGGCATGGCGAATACCTCCACGCCCGGGACCGGATTGCCATCGATGTCGGTCAAACGCCCCTTAATGGTGGTGCCTTCTTTCAACTCAATGGTTCCTACATCGATATCGCCGGATGCGCCTTCGGGGATCTCGATGCCCGCAATCACGCGGCCCACATAGTTCTTGCTTCCACCGGTTTTCTGACCATGCTCAGCTTCCACGCGGATGACATACTTGTGGCCGGTGGGAACCGATGTCAGATGAAATTTGCCTGGGGTTTTATTTTCCCGTTGACCGTTGGTCTCTTGCCCGCCGGGACTCATTTGTTGAAAATCAGGATTTTCAATATAACTTTGAGACCACGGATCGTCGCGGGTCTCCCGCCAGCTGCCGTCCACCCAGGGGTAAGCCTCACAGATGACGCGAACACCGTCATCGGAGGTGATGGCTTCACCGGTATCGGCATCCACCAGTTTGCCGATCAGGTTGGCGCCCTCTTCGATGGTCAGATTTACGGAGGTGTTGGCATTATTTACGGTAAATTTTGCGCTTCCGGGGACATAGCGGTCCGTCCAGAAACGCAACAGGTAATCACCATTGGCCACATGGTTGAATGTATATTCATAGCGACTGGTGTTGTCGAAATCGCCCTTAAAGACGGGTTTGCCGTGACCGAGGTGCCGCTGTGTCGGGGTTTCCAACTCCAGATGGCCGACCCACATCCAGTTTTCCCATTCCTGGCTCACTGTTTGAGCTTCCGGCAGGGTGATGGTCCCGGTAACCGTATGGCCGTTGCCCAACTCAAAATCGATGCCGGTCACATCCTGATTGGAGATGACCACCATCTGACGCGATGCCGTCCAATGACGGTCTTCCTGCCCGCCATCGAAAAAGTTGACTTCGCCGAATTCGCCTTCCATTTGGCTGATACGCTCGGAACGAAAGGGCGGTTTGATGATATAAACCCCTGGAGCCAGGCCATTTATTTCAAAGGTGGCCACGCCACTATGGGGGTCATACTCAATTGTGCCCCGGCGGGGATCTTCACCACCCATGAACATCATTTCCATGGGTATCGCTTTGACTGATTTGCCGGCAATATCGGCCGCCATGGAGATCAGTTCGCTCTTGTGGGGATCATCGTCCGTGTCGAGGCGACCGTTGGGATCACCGGGGCTTCCATTGGTGAAGGTGCCGTCGCCAAAGTCGTGCCAAGGGGTGTCGCTTGTACTTAAGGTTATGGTTCCGGAGATGGTGTAGCCTCTTTCCAGATCGATATTCAAAATAGTGGGAACCTCAGCGTTGTTTTGGACAAAGGTCCGCTGGATGACAATGCCGGCTTCTGCTGATGGATTGAGCTGGCCCTCGCCGTTAAAGCTACCGATACCTGAATGGGATCCGCCCATATAATCAATGTATCCGGTATATACGCCAGCTTTGAGAACGTAGTCGCCGGTTCCTAAACCGTTGATGGTGTAAACCCCTGTATAGGCGTCGATACCGCCGTTGGCCACTGTGGCAAGTTTGGGCGGCATCCAGTCCCAGGGACGCTTGGCTTCGATGACCACCTGGTTCAGATCAATGTTGATATTGTTGCCGGCGATGGCGCCGGTGATCATCCCTTCATACTGGCGCAAGACGATATTTTTGCCGACATTGGCGCCGTTGACCGACACCATGACCGGTGTGTTGCCCTGGTCGTCGGTCAATTCGTAGCCTTCACCGATCCAGGTATGAATTTCGTAGTTGCCGTCGGACAAACCGCCCAGTGAATAGGCCACCGTTTGATTGACGCCGCGGCTGACCGTGACTTGGGTGCCACTCCAGCCTCCTGTGGGCGACCAGGCATCAATCCAGATATTCAGATCACCTTCGGTGCTGTCGCCGTGCCAGCGCTGCAATCCGGAGGTGTCACCGGTGATGGTCAATGTGCCGGCAATTTTAAGGCCCTCGGTTACGTTCAATAGGCCGACATTTTTATCCTGGCCTTGAACCACCTGAACATTGTTGATGATAGTGGTGGCATACCCCATGACGCGGACTTCCAAAGTATAGGTCCCGGCCGGAATGCCGTCGATGCGGAATTGGCCTGTATCTGTGGATTGGGCTCCGTTTTGATAGGGATCAATGTTCCCCCATCCCCAATAGCGGATACCGGTATCGGTGGTGCTGATGGCCTGTACGTCGATATGTTTCCATTGGTCTGTGGGCGCGGGCAATTGTACCGAGCCGGATAATAAGGAGGCTTTGGTCAATGCGATGGTACCCGCATTGCCCCCATTGGCATCGACGGTCACCGTGAGCGGCGTGGTGGCGTAGCCTTCAGCGTGAAGGTTGACCTGGTAGTTCACGGAATTGGACCCTGGAGGGGGGATGTTGATGCTGAAGTTCTTGGATGTATCGCCCACCTCAAAGCGCACGTTGCTGTTGCCCCAGCCGGGACCGTTCATGTTCCAGCCGTCCACCCAAACCCACAGGTCGGATTGCTGCCAGCCCCACATATTGGTAAAGGCTTGGAATTGATCTTCAACTTCATCGTAGAGACCGTCAGTGTCCTGGTCCAGCTTGAGCGTACCCGTGATGGCAATGGCATCTGATAAGACAATGGTTCCGGCATCGGCGGTGGTTGCATTGGCTCCCAAGGCGACCTGGCCTTCGTAGGTCACTTTACCCTCGGCCTGGACACGCAAGTGGTAGTCGGCGCCGGCCTGCAAACCGGACAATACAAAGTTTCCATTGCTGTCTGTGCGGGTTTCGCCCCACGCAATGTGCGAACCGGCTTCAACCCGGGCGCCGGCCACGGCCGATCCGCCGGAGTCATTTACCGAGCCGGTGATGCCGGCTGTTTCAATGGCAATCCGCATCTCTTTGTTGGCCTCGGATGCGTCGAAGGATCCGTTGCTGTCTTCATCCACCCACACCTGAACGAGATAATTGCCGTTGGCAAGCATGGACCAGCTTTGATCCCGGCCCGACCACCAGACGTTCATCAACTGACCGCCTTCCATCCACCATGAATCGGTCTTGTCGGCATCGCCTTCATACCACCACATGTCAAATGTATCCCATGGAAAGCCGGTGACCATCATGGAAGATTGATCCCAGTTCATGGTGATGGATTGGCCCTGCAAGTCTGTGCGGGGATAATCATTGGGGTAAGTATAGGACCAGGAGGTGGGGTCGTCGCCGGGGTCGTTGGGCGTGCCGTTGTCCGGACGATTCCAGGGGTGGGACGGGTCGGACCAGTCGAATGGTTCCAGTAGTCCGTCGCCATTGGAGTCGACGATGACGCGCATCTGGTACCAGTTTCCCGCAGATCCGCCCGTATAGATGGCGCCGATCTGCGCCTCCGTGTTACCCCCGATGGTTAAAGAGGCTGTGGAGGTGCCGTTGTAGATAAACAGATCGGCAAAGGAGGCACTGTCGATGGTTGAAAAATCGATGTGGGTCTGGCTGCTGGCGGCGCCGAGCAATACATCGTTCACTCCGGCATGGAGCGCCGGGGTGATGCCAAACACCATCATATTAATTACAATAAGTATTAAAAGTCCTTGCAAGGTAGTTCGGGTATTTTTGCTGGAAGGCATACTAAATCTCCTTTAATTTTAATTGCCTAAAACGGATTTTTGAATGGAGAGCGCACGTTGCCGGCGATAGTGATCCCGATTGGCAACACTGTGCTGTTTTGAACTTTCCAAGGCGGATTGGGTGCTGTGCTGCTGATACGCCTGGCTCTCAATATGGCGTTTGGCGTAGCCATCGGACATGGTGTCGGAAGTGGGGCGATAGTCCGGTCCTTTGGTTGACGGATCGATATGAAAACGTGTGTTGCCGAACACCCCCTTGGAAAAGGATACCGGCGGGCGGACCTGCTTTCGTGGATCCAGGCTGCCGCCATGACGAAACTTGCCGGCGCCACTTATTGAAGCGGTCCGTATGTCCCCCATTGGCGCTTCCACACTGCTGCCGACATTAGATGGCTCGACAACAACAAAACGGGAGGGCTTTTTAGAGGGGCTGTAAACTTTAATCTCCGCCACATGAAGCTGTTGTTGACCGGGGATGCGATCATAAACCATGGCATGGCTCAACGGATGAATCATACGGCGAACCGCATACTCTGCAGGCATGGACCCGGATATTTCAAAGGTCACGCGTTGATCCGACAAGGCTTCATCGATAAATACGATGCTGCCGGTTTGAGCGGACAGCCGGCCCAGAACATCTTTTAAAGGTGCATTGCGGGCATATCCGCTGATACCGTCGGAGTGGACGTGAATCTGTACATTGGCGGCAGACACCGTTGTGTGGCCCAACATTGTAAGCCACACGATGATCGCCGCCAGGGTGAGACCGGTGCGTGTCATAATGGAGATTTTGATTGCATCCGGATCTGTCACCGGGGTTGGCATTATTTTATGGGGCAGGTAGTTTGACATGGGCTTCCTTCCTGTGCTGCTGTTTTTATTGACTTGCGCAAGAGAGGTTCGCAAAAGGCTTGCCAATGTTCAAAAATTGATTATATATTTGAAATAATAATATATATTGTCATTGACAGGGTGGAGTGGGTGTTGCGGTTTGCTTTATATTTGATAGTTTGTTAAAGATATGGCTTTCAAAATGAGAGAAGCAGACAGGTCCATTGAGGTAAATGATGAGCAGATACACCGCGCCAGAGTGGTCAAAATCCGCGCTGATTACCATTGATACGCAGTGTGACGCTCTCGACGGGCAACCTTTCGAGATTCCGGGGACGTCAGCGATTCTTCCTCGCATGGAGGCGCTCTTGCAAGGCTTCCGCGAAGCGCAAAAGCCGATCATTCACATCGTTCGCATATACGAAGCCGATGGTTCAAATGTTGATTTGTGCCGAAGGGAGCTTATCGAGGGTGGCGCTGCACTGGTGCAGGCCGGCTCCTCAGGTTGCCAATTGGCACCGGAATTACTTCCGCGCGCCGGTATTGAACTCGATTCGGACCTTTTGCTCGCAGGTGGCATCCAAAAGCTCAACTCCAGGGAAGTGGCAATCTATAAGTCGCGTTGGGGGGCCTTTTACAACACCCCCCTTGAGCATTACCTGCGGGGACTCGGCGTTTCGACGCTGGTCTTTAGCGGCTGCAACTATCCAAACTGCCCCCGCACGTCAATCTACGAAGCGAGCGAACGAGATTTTCGCCTGGTTTTAGCCGAGGACGCCATCTCAGGCTTGTATGAGCAAGGACGGCGGGAAA
>JASFKE010000134.1:0-8614 GCA_050118795.1 Desulfobacteraceae bacterium
GGTCTCTTTTCCAGGGGAATAGGGTTTATGATGCGCCGCGCTGTCTGCGAAAACCAGGGTGTGTTTGCCATCTTCATGCTCGAAAAAGTAATATATGCCTTCATTTTCACAGAGACGTGAGATGAAATCGAAGTCTGATTCGTTGTACTGCACGCAATATTCATGGGGGGTGTAGCTGCCGCTGAGGTCAAGACGGAAATCAATTTTCACCTTGACACCTTTGGCGCCCAGTGATCCTTGATCCAGCACCGCCTTGATGATATCGGGAATGGATTTGTCCTGGAAGATTCTGCAGTCATAGCACTCCGTCAGCAACCAGAACGATGGCTTGATAGCGGCGCTGTATTTGCTGTAGCCCTGTTTTTCAGAGATCTGGGCCGGTGAAAACGCCACAACGATACCGTTAAAATAGCGAATAGCGCTGTCGGACGCTTTGATCCCGACGGTGACGTTTTTGCCGGCCAGTTGGTCAAAGGTGATGTCACTGCGCTGGGAAGCCAACTCGAGCTTGAAACTGAACATTTCCGAAACCTCTTCGTTCCCGGCAAATGACGTAACGATAAAGGTATTTTCTCCCAATGGGGATGAAATGCGGATCAGACGGTCATTTTGTGATAGGGCCATGCTGTCCTCTCATTTGATTCAAGTTTTGCGGTTTATACCAATCAACAATCAGCTGTTGAATTCGAATTTAAATCCCTGGGCGTCTGCCGTGACATGTATGGTGGTGATGGCGATCTCTTGCGCCATTTTCTCCAGGATGCGGCGCGACAGTTCGGGCAGCAGGGTATCGGTCAGAATATGGTCTACATTACGGGCCCCGGAATCGACTTCAGTGCATCGGGCCGCTATGGCATCCACCACTTGGTCGGCATAGGTTAAAGCTATTTTCCGGTTCAGATCCATACGATCCTGGATACGGCTCAGTTTCAAGCGTATGATCAATGCCATGATCTCATCGCTGATGGGATAGTACGGCACCACTTGCAGCCGCCCTAAAAAGGCGGGTTTGAACCGCTCCTGCAGGTTTGGCGTCAGCATGGTTTTCAGGGTATCCATATCCGGGGCGGCGGAAGGGTCTTCGTAGCAATGCTTCATAATCAAATCTGTGCCGATGTTGGAGGTCAGTATGATCAAGGTATTTTTAAAATCGATACGACGCCCTTCTCCGTCTTCCAACATGCCTTTGTCGAATACCTGGTAAAACAGTTCCGTCACATCGGGGTGGGCTTTTTCAATTTCATCGAGCAACACCACACTGTAGGGTCTTCGTCGCACGGCTTCGGTGAGCACTCCGCCTTCACCGTATCCCACGTAACCCGGAGGAGAACCTTTAAGCCCTGAAACGGTGTGGGCCTCCTGGTACTCCGACATGTTGATGGTGACCATGTTCTGCTCGCCGCCGTACAGTAACTCCGACAGGGCCAGGGCGGTTTCGGTTTTGCCGACCCCGCTGGGTCCCACCAACAAGAATACGCCGGTGGGTTTGGACGGATCGTCGATGCCGGCGTGGGCCGTTCGCACCACCCGGGCGATGGCGCCCAGGGCCTGATCCTGGCCAATAATGCGTTTTTGCAGGGATTCTTCCAGATTGAGCACCGCCGGAATTTCGTCGGTGAGCATACGGCCGGTGGGGATACCGGTCCAGCCGGAGATCACATCGCAGATCGTCTGGCTGTCGACCTCCACTTTCAACAGGGGTTCATTTTGCTGGATTTGGTCCAGTTCCGATTCAAGGGTCAACAACCGCATGCGGTCATGATCCAGGTCACCGGAGTTCTCCTCTTCAACGTGTTGACGAATGCTTCCGCGCAGGGTTTTAATTTGATCTACGAGATCTATCTCCTGCTGCCAGCGCTGTTCAAGGCTTTGCAGCTCGTCGCGTGTTTGGGCCTGCTCTTTGGTGAGGGCATCGATGCGTTCGAGGTGATCGCGTCCGAGGTACTGCTCGTCGCGAAGACGTTCCAGCTCACAGTCTATTTTTTCAATCCGCCGTTGGCATGCCTCGATGGGCGGGGCAACTGCATTAAATCCCATGGCCACGCGGGCACAGGCTGTGTCGATGACGCTTACGGACTTATCGGGCAATTTTCGCCCGGAGATGTATCGCATGGAGAGACGAACGCTATCGACCAAGGCATCGTCTGTGATGGTCACGCCGTGGTGGGATTCAAACAGCGGCGCTATGCCGCGCATCATCAACAGGGCTTTCTCCTCATCGGGCTCTTCGATTTTGATCACCTGAAAGCGCCTGGACAGGGCCGCGTCTTTTTCAAAATACTTTTTGTATTCAGCCCAGGTGGTGGCCGCAATGGTACGCAGTTCGCCTTTGGCCAATGCGGGTTTGAGCAGGTTGGCGGCGTCTCCCGCCCCTTGGGAGCCTCCGGCGCCGATCATGGTATGGGCCTCGTCGATAAACAGGATAATGGGTGTCGGCGAAGCTTTGACTTCGTTGATCACCGTTTTCAGGCGATTTTCAAATTCGCCTTTGATCCCGGCTCCGGCTTGGAGCAGCCCCAGGTCCAATGTCCGCACCTCCACATTTTTCAACGGTCCCGGCACATCTTCCTGGATAATGCGGAGCGCGAACCCTTCCACGACCACTGTTTTACCGACCCCTGCGCCGCCGGTGAGGATGGGGTTGTTCTGGCGGCGCCGAATGAGGATGTCGGCCATCTGCCGGATTTCATCGTCCCGGGCAATCACCGGATCGATTTGACCGGCCCGGGCGCGCTCGGTGAGGTTGATGGTATATTGATCCAGGGCGGTGGTGCCGACGGCTGCCACTTTTTCATCTCCATTGCCCCCCACCGCTAACGGTACCGCCTTTGGTGCGAATCTTTGCTCGGAGGAGTTTACGGTGATATCTGAAAAACTTTCGGCCAGGGTCTCAACCGAAATATCACCCAGTGCTTTTGCGCTGTTCAGCACGCTGGCCGAAAAGTATGGTTTACCCAAAAGGGTCAAAAGCAGATGCCCTGAACAGATGATGTCGCTTTGATATTGGATGGTCGCCAGCAGCCAGGCCTTGGAGATGAGTTTGGGCATCCGGGGAGACAGTGCCGGAGTGCGGCCGTTACCGGTTTTAAAGCGTGATATTGTGGTTGTGAGTTGGGTTTGAACCCGTGATTGATCAATCTCAAAATAGCTTAAAATGCGGGATGTGTCGTTGGTGTCGCCCTCTACCAGCTTAATCAGCAGGTGCTCGATGTCAACTTCGTAGTGGGTATTGGATTGGCATAATCCGGCTGCAGCCTCCAGAGCTTTACGGCAGGTGGGGTTCAGTTTGTCGACCAAGTGTTTCAGGGAAAGTGAATTCATATGGGACGCCTTTTTATGATCTGATGAAGTTACGGTTCATTTTAAGTTATCTCCTTAACAACAACACTCTTTTGATAGGCCCGGCCGGGGCGTTTAAGTAATACGGTTCGGCCGAGCACGGGGTTGCCACGCTTGCCGCCACCGAGTTTCAGACTCGGGATCTCAGGCCCCTTGAGGATCAGTTTAATGTCAAATTCGTATTCCAGGCCGACGATGAAGGCGATGATTTTTCTAATCAGGGCCAGGTTGCGGCCCCGGGGTTGGAATTCAAGGTACTTTTCCCAGGATATGGGGCCCAGTTCCACTGAAAAAAAAGAGGCCACATCGCGAATACGACCGCCGCACAGGGCATCTTTTTTCAGTGTGCTGTTGGCCTTGCCCAGACAAGTTCTATCTTGTTCATGGATGGGGATCATGCGCTCCACAAATTGTTTGACGCGAACCGGAACATCCGTGGCGTTTCCAATGATCGTTTCAATGGCGGTCGCCGTCGGCACACTGCGCGATACCAGCCCGGCAAAGTAGATCAATCGCTTTTTGGCCATTTTGGAAAAATCGGGATCGGCCTTTTGTGTCTGGTCACCCATACCGATAAACCCGGACAGGCTTTGGGATATGGGGTCACTGCCATCGGGCAGATAGTTTTCAGGCAGTCGATATTTCTTCCATGCCAGATAAAATAACGATAGAATTCTGTGGTGAAACAGATCTAAAAAGTCGGTGAGGGCAAAGTCTTTTTTATGATTCATCTCCTGGGCATAGGCGTTATACCAGTTCGGCAGCACACCTTTTGGCCCGATCAACCCCATGAAGTTCACCGTCATCACGGGGTCGGGATTGACATTGCCGTTTTGAATAGACAGAATATCGCTGGCGGGGAAAGAGAATCCCGGCTTGACGCGGAAGCGTACCGGATCGTCTCCGGGGGAGAGCCGCTTGCCCAGTGGCCGCCCCCCGCCATAACCTTCCAAGAGATGCACCGCCTTAAAAAAATTAAAGCTGCAGACATCTTCAAGCAGGTTATGCCTTACAACAGTACGCGTTCTCCGTTTCTCGGTGACCATGCTTTAATCTCTTGTCTTCTCTGAATACTTTTTACCACCAATCGTGTGAATGAGTTGATGGATACGTAGTGCGCCAAAAACCGCTCCAAAACAGATGCGAACAGATACACGCTCGACCCCACGAACTTATCCTCGTTCATGACCAGGGCGACCTCGACCCCCCGGCAAAATGATCTTCCGATGCGCATGGCGACATGACGGTATTGCACCTCTTCGAGGCCTTCGATCTGCTGCCGCGTCACGGGAGAGTCGTGGATATCGTATAGTTTGAGCAGCTCCTTCAAACCCTGCCCATCTTCGGATACCAATGAGAGATAATTCAGGGAGAGATGCGATATCAAGCGCCACTGCATTCGGCTACCCGGTTTTGGACGACGGGCCGGAGTCGGTTTCATCATGCAGGCGACCCCTTCGATGGGGCTCTCCACTTCAATGAAAAAATCCCGTGCAAACCCTCCCGGCACCATCCTGGAAGGAAAATCCCGGTTCGTGCAGGTCGTATGAACGGTGAGGGTGGAGCATCGGGGATCGGCAGCGGCCATACTGTCATCGGTAAACGACAACAACAGGTCCATACCCTCATCTGCCTTGCGGGACGATTTACGCCGACGAATGTGCCAGTATGCTTCGGACTCCTCTTTATCCTCAAAATGGGATAAGGCGTAAAAAGGTCGGTAATGGGTAGTGCTCTCCCCGTTTTCTGAGATGCCCGTCACTTTATCGACACTGAACACTTCGGTGGTGCTTTTGTTGTGAATGTCATGGTAGATGGGATATTCCGCCTTTTTGTGCTCGACCCGCACCGGCATGGCGATCTGTTTGAACAGATTGATCGCCGGCGAGGCGTACATGCAAAAGGTATCCTGATTGATCAACAAGCGTTCTGTGTCTTTGTGATTCAGATAGATATTGATCTCAAAAACATCCCCATTGATTTGCCGAAGCTTTTTCATTCCCGTCAGCTCAAAGAAAAGAAACTTTTCCGGAAAGGCAAAATATTCAAAGAGCAGGCGATATCCGTCAAAGGATTGTTCAGGCCAGGGCAACATCGCCTCATCCTTGGTAAATCCCATCGGCTTGATGTGCTCGACGCCGAGGGAAAAGGTATCTTTTCGGCGACGAACTGTTTTTTCCTCGCTATATGAAATGATCTCCACCTGCACGGCGTGGTTCATCAACAACTCATACAGTTTGAAAACCTGCTGCTGCTGTCCGTTCAGATAGAACCGCAGCGCATCAGGCCATTCAATCCGGTCGATTTTCATCTTGGGCGCCGTGTTGAATTCGATCTTGATGCCATTAAGGGCTCCCACGCCGGGGTTGGGTGGAAAGGTGGTTTCGGCGTTGGCGACTTCCACAGGTAACAAGTGAATCTGCTGGGTCGTTCGAAAGGTCAGCCGGGTCCCTTTGATGAGCTGAGAGAAGAGCTGGGTCCCCTTTTTAACCCGGTGACCGGAGGTCGGAACATTTTGCAGGCGCGGCATGAATTTCACCACCGTCATAGAGGGCAGCGGTCGCGTATAGTGGGGATAGATAATCTGCAAGAGCGATTCGGTGAGTTCCGGGTAGCTGTCATCGATCTTTTTTTGAATCCTGCCGGTTAAAAACGAGAAGGCCTCGAGCAATCTTTCGGTGTGCGGATCCTCGCAGCGATCCGGTTCCAGTAGAAGTCGGCTGGCGATCTTGGGATATTTTTTGGCGAACTCCGCCCCGGATTCGCGCATGAATGTGAGTTCTCGTTCATAATAGTGAAGTAAAGGATCGTCCATTATAATCTCTCAATTGATCATTTTAAAGCATAGGGTACAGGTTCTGGTCATCGGCTGTTTTTAATCTTGTACTCCCCTCTGTTCACTGAGAACCAGGTGTCAAAATAGATAGGTTCGTGAATGGGGTCTGCATACAGCGTCGCCATAACGGTAAAGCATAAATTCTGCTCATTGCCTTCATGGTCGTTAAAATCAACTGTGACCCGCCGCAATCGCGGTTCGAATTTGCAGATAGTGGTCTCGATGCTGTTTTTCAGTGCTTTGCGCACATCCGGGTTTCTGGGATTTTTAGCCACAAAATCCTCAAGCCCATATACATACATGGATCGATTTAAATATCGGTACCCTTTGGGTGGATCGATAATGATCCGGCGGGTGTTCAACAGTTGCTCCACATCGCGCAGCACCGATGTTTTGACGATTTGAATATCCGCCACCCGCCCGCCGAGAATGCCGTAGTCCGACAAACTGTCGAGCCGATCGAAAACTGAGAGTTGTATGTAGGGTTTGTGTTGAGCCATCTATGGATCCTCGTTATAAAATTATCTTAAAGTCTGGAGCAGGGCTTGAACAAAGATCGAACCTCTTTGAGATCCAAACATTTGTTCAAGCCTTTTACCCCGGCCAAGTGGCGATCAAAACGCCGTTTGGCCCTTTCAGCTCGCCAGACCCAATTTAAACCTTGCAGTTTTTCTCCAGATCCCAACCAGAGGCGACATTTCCAGCAGCACCGCCGCCCTTGCGTTTTTGCTGTGTATAGCTCCACTCGATTTTTCCGAAATCGATGGTCACGTTCTCGGTGGGGAAATCACCACCGCCGGTAGTACTCGTACTGCTGATCAGGCAGTTGGTCATCTTATACTCCATAAACTTGACTTTGTCGGTGCCGCTGCGGCACAGCTCCACCACGATAGAGCTGATATGGGTGCCGTCCGCACATGCCACCGCAAGTTTGGGTGATGCCTTGTCGATTTGCTTGGTAATGGAAAAATCATGGAAGTCAGCCCGTTCAGCGCTTGCCCCACCAGCGCTGCTGGCAGTTGATGAGACTGTTTGAGATAAACCCGTGTTGTAGGATGTCACTTCAATCCAGCCAGCGTGTTTTTCATCGGTACTCTCCCCTTCAATGCCGTCGATTTTAATAAATGCATCAAATGCCATAACCACTCTCCTTCTGATTCTAATAGTTATTAAATCCCGGTTGAAGCACAATGCTGCAACCTTCTATCGGAAACCGTTGCTAACGGACATCCTGCGGTAGGTACTTGAGCAAAATTTTTATCTCACCCAGTTTTCTCTCCATTGCTACAAAAATCTTTTCTGGTGGGTGTCTTTAGCCTTTTTGTCATTTTTTTCATACAACTGTGGGGTTCACTATGATCTGGAATCGGTTTATTGCCTTGATCTATCTCTGACATGCCGCAGATCCTGTGCGGATAAGGATTTTTAGCCTTACAAATAGTACTACTTTTTTTCGAAATACTTCTTAGACCAGATACCGAAAAACAGAAAACCTTAGATATGGTGACCGGCCGGAAATACCAGTCGAAATTTGGCTTGATCCGATCTCTATACTACTATCTTTATAGAACATCAAGCAAATTCTATCTTGTTGTTTGGTCAACCGTAAGATACTTTTGCTCAAGCCTCTCCCTTTTCAGGGAGAGGTGAAACAGCGTGCCGAAAAAGGGGGGGGCACCTGCACAAGCACGCTGGATAAAACAGGTGTTCATCACATCTGCTATGTAGTTTTTACCCTATCCATTGACTGGCGGCGGCAGCTCGGCTACCAACCGCAGAGAGACGGTCAGTTCATCCAATTGATAGTGCGGACGCAAAAAGGCGACGGCTTTATATGCACCGGTTTTACCTGGGATTTCAGCAACCTCGATGCGTGCTTCGCGCAAGGGGTACCGTGCTTTGATCTCCTGGCCGGCGTTGTCATCCAAAACGACATAGTTGCTGATCCAGTTATTCAAAAACTTTTCAGCCTGCTCGCAGGACATGAAACTGCCGATTTTGTCGCGCATCATCGATTTCAGGTAATGGGCAAACCTGCTCACTGCCATTATGTACTGCAACTGAGATGAGAGTCGTGCATTGGCATTGGCCAAATCCGAGTCGTATTGCTTAGGCTTGTTGGTGCTCTGGGTACTGAAAAAAGCGGCATAATCGGTGCCTTTGCAGTGGACCAGGGGTATGAACCCCATGTCGGCCAGTTCTTTTTCCCGGCGATCGGTTATGGCGATTTCAGTGGGGCACTTCAATGCCACTTCGCCTTCATCCGTTTTGAAGGTGTGGGTCGGCAGTCCCTGTACCAGCCCCCCCCCTTCAACACCGCGGATGGCTGCGCACCAGCCATAATTGGAAAAAGCATCGGTCAAACGGGTTCCCATGGCATATGCGGCGTTGCCCCACAGGTATTTTTTATGATCCGTGCCGTCTACATCCTCCTCGAAA
>JASFKE010000135.1:0-8557 GCA_050118795.1 Desulfobacteraceae bacterium
GCGCGGTACGCTCACTTCGACAAGGCCCCAGAAGAGCCGTCCCAGCCTCGTCACCCAGGCTGCAGGTTTTTTGTCGATGGCGTAGTCATCCGAGACGTCTTCCAGGATCTTGCCAGTGACCTGCGTTGCCCTGGCCAGTGACCGGACGGTCTTCTCCCGGTCTGGTTCACGGTAAATTTCATAAGCCTCTTGGAAGAAACTGACCAAGGCCGACGGTTTGAGAATGGCCAGCAGGGTGCCAGCGACGACATTTTCCGGAGCGGGTGTCGGTTTTTTCTGCCCGGCGATAAGCTTTTTGAGGTGCTTGTGCCTCTCTTTGCTCGTCTTGCCATCTGGAGAGAATTTGGTGACAGTCTCAGTCAGATGGGCAACCGCAAATTCGGCGCGCTTTCCGGTAAAGTCTTTCAGGATCGCCTTGTGCGCCTTGTCTGTCAGGGTGTTCTTGAGGTCGACTTCGTGGGCTGGCAGCATTACGTGAATCAGCCGTTCGGCACCGTCGAGTCGCCCCCAGAGGATGTCGTTCTCGCGCCAGCCGCGGTCAAGAAAGGCGCCGAAATTGGCAAGCGCTGTACCGCCGAGCTTTCGGCGCGGCTCGCTCGGGTCCTCCTCATCGATCAAAGACTTTGCGTCCCGGGGGCTGATCCGAACCACCTCAACCGAGTCGCGCTCGCCGCCAACGCCGGTGGCGTAGACAAGCGGCAGGCTGACCAGGTCATAGAGCAAAAAGTGGTACATGTAGTACCCGAGCACCCACGCCGCCCTATCTTTGGGGTCCGGCGGCGGTTCTTGCCGGAAGGTCCATCTGCCATTGCACCCTTCGAACCCAGACAGCTTCTTGCATTCGTCAATGACACTTTGCAGTACTTCCTTAACGTTTTTTTTGAGCACGGCGGCCAGCTCGCTGATCAGGCTCCGGGCGCTTTGCAGGATCTCCTGGGCGGTGTCTTCCCGAGCTTCGGGCGAAACGGCGGCCTCCCTCTGTTCTTCTAAAACTTTCAACAGCAGCCTCTTGTCGAGGTTCATTTCCGACACGATCTTACCGACCTCGCCATTGCGATTCCGGTCGAAAAGCCTGTCCCATCGCTGCCTCAGCTCAAGCAGGTGCTTGGCCAACTGGTGCCGGGTCTCCAACATTCCCTCGCGAAATCGCTCTCGATCTTTCCGCGAGTCGAGGATTTTTTCACACCGGCAGTGCTTCAGGATCGTCCTGGAGCGCCTGTTCAGAGGCAGGATGTCGTTCGCTTTTCGAAGCACGAACTCCAACCGGCGGATGTAGAGGGTGAGGTCGAAATCGAGCAGAAACTGGTGGAACGTCGAACGCCCCCCACTGGCCTGGTCGCTGCCCTTGTCCTCGTAGTAGGAAAACTCACTGTCCCGCCATAGACGCACCAGCACGCCGATGGCGCGCGACTCATCGGAGAGAGGGTCCCAGTCGCTGTTGGCGATCACCAGCCGGCTCAAATCGTTGGTCAAGAGCTCGACCCGGAGCCTCAGATAGCTGCCGTAGGAGATGCCTTTCTGATCGATCATTGAATCGAGGTCGCTCTCGAGCCACTTTGAGACGTCCCACTCGCGTTTTTTCTCATGCCGGGCGACGTCCTCTTCGGTGCCGGCCAAAATACGATCAACGCGATCGATCATCCGGTTGTGTTTCAGAATCCGCTCCAGATCTTCACGAATCGTTTCGTAACGAGCCAGTGAGAGCGCGGCGCTGGTGTTCTCGATGGCGTTCGGACTATCGTTTTGACCGCTGGGTACCTTTTCAGGGTTGGGTTCGATGTAGATCAGCAGGCGGTTTGTCGACACCTGGGGAGCACGGGTATCCAGGGCGTCGATGGCATAGCTAAAGGGCTTATTGTCAAGGTAGCCGCCGTCACCGAATGCGCGCTCGGCAAAGTCGCTCATGTCGTTTTCGGTATTGGTCGCCAGGTAGTCGCTGCAGAACTCCTCCCACTTTTTTTTTACTGGCTCATCGATGTCTTTGAGCCGCATCGGCTCGAAGGCAAATGGAAACGAGGAGGTGCAGCGCGCGGCGAAGGCGAGGAAAGGATCGTTCTCTGCGACAAAGTCGTTACGCTCTCCCGTAATGCCATAGCGGTTGCGATCACGGTAAGCAAAATGGAACACCTGTCGGTGCTTGCGCTCTTTCACCACGCGGTCAGCAAGCTGCAACTCGATCGGCAGGCCGGTGATGTCCGTTGCGGTGATGAACAGATCGAGTTCGTCGACCAGCGAGGGGTCACCCTCTGTTGACTCTTGTTTCATGCCGGCCAGCGCCACCATGAGCTTGCTATACATGCGCTGGCTGTTGAGCAGAGACTTGGGCGGCTTCTGGGTTTTGAGATCCGTGTTCGCTGTCGACAACCGGTCGTTGATGAGCAGAGAGATGTCTCCCTCCTGAAGCCAGAGATTCTTCAGATTGTCGATTCCCTGGTTGTTGGCGAGCGCCTTGGCGAGAAAAATCGAGTTGATGCCGCCCGCTGAGGTCCCCGAGAGAATGTCAACCACAAAACGGACGCGAATGGGATCGTCCGGCACCGGGGCCCTATTCAGTGGCGGATTTCCCACAGTTTGCGCCAGCCGACGGTAGATCTTCTCGGTTCCCCTGAGCTTGTTGTCCGGATAGAGCGCCCGATCTCCCGTTGCGTCGGCGGCGGTCGCGCGAACCATCCGCAGCAGCTCTTGAACGACACCGTTGATGTAAATTGCAAGGGACACTCCTCCGTACATCACCACGGCGAATCGTTTCTCCTGGGCGACTTGCATTCTTGGCCGCGCCGTGCTCGTGAAGTCATTCTGGCTCGCCATCGTCGTCTCCTTTCGATTTTATCCATTGGAAACGCTATTTTATCTAATTGCAAGGTGCTGATTTAATATGGTTAATGATTTACAGTGGTTTAATCGGAGATCCACAAGGATATAAAACCACATGGAATATCGACTAAGTGGTTTGGTCAATTTTGTATGTGATCTGCATCACATTTTTGGAAATTGGTCTCAAATAATTGAGACCAACGGTGTCCTGTATTTACAGAAGCACAGTGATATTAATATGTTATCAGGTAATATGCGGGTGCATACAAAAGTGCCGATCAAATGGGGGAGATCTATCTTGAAAAAAATGCTGAAATAATCGAAACTAGAGCACCTGGTACTTGATTATGGCAGGTATGGCCTACCACTATGCAATGACTTTTACATGGTTGAAATCAAACGGATTTATGATCATCGTATCTCTATTGAGTTTTTAACGTCAGTAAAACCATATCATAAGATGGATTTGTATCATGAAAACACTGATCCGATTGGCCGACCGGGGCAAGCTTCCCGACCCATTGATTCGACTGGGCATAAAGTTCCTTGATTACCAGCGTCTGGCTATTGAAGAAAAGGGCGGTGTGGAGCAGCAACTCAAACGTAAGCAGCGTTTCATAGAACATATGCGCCGAAGTCCCATTGCCGTTGAAACGGATATGGCCAACGCACAGCACTACGAACTGCCTCCGAATTTTTTTCGCCAGGTCCTTGGTGCGCATATGAAATACAGCGGATGCTATTGGCCCGAACAAGTCCACAAACTGGACGATGCTGAGGCACGCTCGCTCGAACTTGTGGGCCGGCGTGCGCAACTGCACGACGGCTTGCGGGTGCTGGAGTTGGGATGCGGTTGGGGCGCTTTTTCCTTGTGGGCGGCACAACGGTTTCCCAATAGCCGGTTTACGGCTGTTTCCAACGCCGCGTCCCAGCGTAACTTTATCGAGGAGCAATGCCGCGTGCGGTCAATTGCCAATTTGCAGGTGCTCACTGCGGACATGAACCACTTCGAACCCACGGGGCGCTATGACCGCATTGTCTCCATCGAGATGTTCGAACACATGCGCAACTGGGAGGGGTTGCTCGCCAGGATATCTACTTGGCTAAAGCCCGAAGGCCGCCTCTTTATTCATCTATTTTCCCACAAAGACGCGGTTTACGCCTATGAGGTCGAGGGCGAGGACGATTGGATGGGGCGTCACTTTTTTACCGGCGGCATGATGCCGTCGGACGATTTGATGCTTTATTTCCAGAAAGATCTGGTGGTTGAACGGCATTGGCGTCTAAACGGCCGGCACTATCAGAAAACGGCCCAAGCCTGGCTGGAAAATCTGGACGCAAAAAAGAGAAGCATACTACCTGTGTTGGCTCAGACATACGGAGCGAGCGATGCCCAGATGTGGTTCCAGCGCTGGCGCATCTTCTTTATGGCCTGTGCGCAGCTGTGGGGCTACCGCAACGGCCGGCAGTGGCTGATTTCCCATTACCGGCTAACCCATAAAACGTAAGCGAGGCGGCTATGATTGATACCACAATGCCATCCAAACCCAACCGGCGCGCAAGAGCACCGAGCAAGGCCCTCACCAGGCTGGCTAAAAACATTTTCCTGAAATTAATCGCAAAGGTTGAGACCGGGCAGGTGGCCGTTCTGGACGGTGGGAATACTTATCGCTTCGGCCAACCGACATCGGGTTTTCCCTTGACCGCATCCATCACCATACGCGATCCTAAAGCTTATACCCGCATCGTCTACGGCGGCAGTATCGGCGCTGCCGAAGCCTACATGCTTCAACACTGGGATGTGGATGATCTCACTGCCCTGGTACGCATTGTGATCCGTAACCGGATATTGCTCAAAGATCTGGATTCGGGTCTGGCCAAGCTGGCATCGCCTCTTTACAAGGCCTTTCATCTTCTGCGGCGCAACACCAAGTCCGGCAGCCGTAAAAATATTGTGGACCACTATGATTTGGGCAACGATTTCTACCGCCTTTTTTTGGACGACACCATGACTTACTCCAGCGCTGTTTTTGATCAGCCGGAAGCCACCCTCGAAGAGGCTTCTATGGAAAAATACGACCGTATTTGCCGAAAGCTGCAGCTGTCTGAAAACGACCACGTGCTGGAGATCGGAACAGGTTGGGGCGGATTCACCCTTCATGCCGTCAAACACTATGGCTGCCACGTGACCACCACCACTATTTCGGATGAGCAATACCGGTTGGCCGAGGCGCGCTTTGAATCGGCCGGCATCATGGATCGTGTGGTATTGCTTAAATCGGATTACCGCGAGCTGCAGGGCCGCTACGACAAACTGGTCTCCATTGAGATGATCGAAGCCGTGGGCCATCAATTCCTTGAAACGTTCATGGCGCGCTGTGCGGATCTGTTGAAGCCCGATGGCGTGATGGCGCTTCAGGCCATCACCATTGCAGACTGGGCCTTTGAAGAGCACAAAAAAGAGGTGGATTTTATCAAACGCTACATATTCCCGGGCAGCTGCATCCCGTCCCTGACCGCCATCAGTCAGTCGGCATCCCGGGCGACGGATCTTCGCTTGTACCACCTGGAGGACATTACTCCCCACTATGCCGAAACCCTGCGCCGGTGGCGTCATAATTTTATCGAGAATATCGAAAAAGTCCGGTCATTGGGTTTCTCGGAGATATTCATCCGGATGTGGGAGTACTACTTTCGCTATTGCGAGGCCGGCTTTGAAGAGCGTTTTTTGGGCGATGTTCAGTTGGTGATGACCAAACCGCTGGCCCGCATGCCGGCCATTGGATGGCCGGACCGATAAAAGGAGATAAATGTACGACGCAACAGCCAAACCACCCATCCACCGTATATACGAGGGAACCATTCGCCACCGGCGCTTTCATCCGAAAGAGAACCGGTTCCAGTACCGGGTGTTCTTTATGCTTTTGGACTTGGCGCACCTCGGTTCATTGAACGGCATCCACCCCCTGTGGTCCGGAACAGGTGTAAACCTGGCCTATTTCAGACGCCGGGATCATATGGGCGACTCCAACGTCTCTTTGGATCGCGCCATGCGCAATCACGTTGAAGATCATAGTGGAAACCGCCCCCAAGGCCCCATAAGAATTCTGACCCATCTGCGCTACTTCGGACACTGCTTCAACCCGGTGAGTTTTTACTACTGCTACGATGCCGCTGACAAGCAGGTGGAGACGATCGTTGCAGAGATTCACAATACGCCATGGGGCCAAGAACACCTATACCTTCTGCCCAAAGAAAAGAGCGTCCATCCCTCCCACCAGTGGCGGCGGCACCGCTTTGACAAGCAATTCCATATCTCGCCGTTTATGGGCATGCACCTTCATTACGACTGGCGTTTCCGCATCCCCGGAAAGCAATTGAATGTCCACATGATCAATTACGAAGACGGAAAAAAGCTCTTTGACGCCAGCCTCTTTCTGGCCCAAAAACCTCTGACGCGTCAAAATCTGACCCGCATCCTATGGCTCTACCCGGCCATGACCCTCAAAGTGGTCAGCCTGATCTACTGGCAGGCCTTGAAACTGCATTTAAAGGGTACGCCGTTATTCACCCATCCGGAAAAAGCCGGCAGCTGATTGTGGCTATACAATGATATGGGGGTCGCCATCTCATTTATGCAACTATGGGGTGAAATTGACAGACCCTGGTAATAACACTATATTGTGCGCCTTATGACCTACGCGCGACACAACCTCAACAATAGCCCGCCATCGCAGCTGCCACCACTGCGTTTATCATGGTTTGTCTGGGGGCTGGGGGCGCTTTTTTACTTGATGGGTTTTTTTCAGCGCGTAGCACCGGCCGTCATGACAACCGAACTGATGCGCGAATTTCAGATCAGCGCTGCGGCGCTGGGCAATCTGTCGGGTTACTACTTTTATAGCTACGTTGCCATGCAGATCCCTACCGGGATTATGGCGGACGCCTGGGGACCGCGCCGCCTGTTGAGTTCCGGGGCGCTGGTGGCGGGCGTCGGCACGCTATTGTTTGCCCTGGCATCGAGTCTCGCATGGGCGAGTATTGGGCGCCTGCTCATCGGCGGCTCCGTAGCCGTCGCATTTGTGGGAATGCTCAAATTGTCCAACTGCTGGTTTCCCCAGCGCTACTATGCCATGGTATCGGGAATGGCGCTGTTTTGCGGTATTATCGGCGCCGTTTTCGCCGGCCCCCCGTTGCGCCTGCTCATCAATATGTTCGGCTGGCGCAACGTTATCAGCGCATCGGCGCTGGTCACGTTCGGCATCTGCATTGCGATCTGGATTTTTATCCGGGATCAGCCACACCAAAAAGGCTATGCAGACCATTGCGCGTTTGTACCGGGGGGCACCCAAATTACCGCCAAAGGTGTGATAGAGGGCATCCGGAAAGTCTTTCACTATCCCAATACCCTGCTGCTGTTTGTCATACCCGGATCTATTGTGGGAAGCGTGTTGACCTTTTCAGGACTCTGGGGCGTCCCCTATTTGACGACACATTATGGCCTTTCTGCTTCTAAAGCCGCAGTGGTAACCTCCTGTGTCCTGGTGGCGTGGGCCCTGGGCGGCCCGCTTTTCGGATGGTTTTCAGACCGTTGGGGATACCGCAAACCCCTTTACATCACCGGATGTGCGCTAACATTGCTGGGGTGGGCCGCCGCACTCTATGTCGAGAATCTCCCCTTGGCGGCGCGCATTGCCGCCCTGCTGATCGCCGGGTTCAGCTCAGGCTGCATGATCATCAGCTTTGCCTTTGCCAAAGAGTCGGTCCCCGGCAATCTGGCCGGGACCATCTCCGGTGTCATCAACATGGGCATTATGATGGGCCCCATGCTGCTACAGCCCGCGGTTGGCTGGATGCTGGATATGAAATGGCTGGGGCAGATGCAGGCCGGGGTGAGGGTCTACGGACTTGCCGCTTACAAGGCCGGATTTTCCATGATGCTGGCCTGGGTGGCGCTGGCGCTGATCCTGCTTTTTTTTACACGCGAGACCCGTTGCAAGCCCATGGCATAGCAGGGCTATGGCCAATATTTTCTTACCAATTGGTAATGCTTGTGTCATCTCGCAGTTATCTTAGTGCGCTATTGTTCATCCATACCTTTTCTCCCCCTTGTGCCTTAGCCGGGCACTGCAGTACGGAGCCGAGCCACCCGAAACGGTGGCTCGGTATTCGTAAGGGGCTGCGTAAAGTATGCACCCACAGCGTTGCCTTCAACCCAGGGATTTAAATCGTTTTTCCAAAATGTTTGCACACGGCCAAAGCGCTGTTGACACCGTCTTCGTGAAAGCCGTAACCCCAGTAGGCACCGCAAAACCAGGTGCGTCGGATCCCGTTGATCTCTTCGTGTCGCCGGCGGGCCGCCAAGCTTTTTGGGTCGTAAACCGGGTGGTGGTAGATGATCTTTTTGATCAATTTGTCAGGGGCGATGGCGGCGGTCATGTTCAATGTCACGCAGAACGTAGTTTCGGATGGGATGCTTTGCAGCAGGTTCATGTTGTAGGTCAATGCAACCCGGTCCATGTCGTTTTTGGGGATGCGATAGTTCCAACTGGCCCAAGCCGCCCGGTGTGCCGGCATGAGGGATGCGTCCGTGTGCAGGGCCGTCAGGTTCTCCTGATAGGCGATGGCGCCGAGGATCTCCTTCTCTTTGTCGGACGGATCGGCCAGCATATGAAGGGCCTGGTCACTGTGGGCGGCAATGACCACCTGGTCGAAACCGGCCATGCTACCGTCTTTAAGGGTC
>JASFKE010000136.1:0-8514 GCA_050118795.1 Desulfobacteraceae bacterium
AGAGCGGCTAAGGTGCGCTACGGGTGGCCCGCAAACTCGCTGCGCTGCAAACAGCGCGGGCCACTGATCCTTCGCCACACCTAAGCCGCTCTAAAACCTATGGCTAACGTCCTGCAACCCCACGAGCCCGGCTCGCCTCATTGCTTCGCCATCCTTGTTTAAAAAATTTGTTGAACTTTTCAGATAAACGGATGATTTCCAAATGCGGTTAGCACTTGCCATTGTTGAATCAGCAGGCGCATAATATGGCCACAGGGTTTAGATCGGCAGAGGCAGGCGACGCATTAACGATGACGGGCGCGGGTTCAAATTTCCAGAACGGCCCCGAATGAGCACATCTATATTTGTAGGGGAATTGAAATGATCGAGAACATTGAAGCCTATAATATCGGCATCATCGGCGGCGGAAAACGCTGCAAAGCGTTGCTGCAGGCCATTTACAGAGAGAAAGATGAAGAGAAGCGTCCCAAGGTCCTTGCCGTGGCCGACAAAGATTCCCAGGCGGTGGGCCTGCAATTGGCGCGGGAATTGGGCATCTTCACCACCTCCAATGATCAGGAGTTGTGCGCCATCGAAGAGCTGGACCTTTTGCTGGAACTTACGCCGGACGACACACTCGAGCAGCGCCTTCGGGCTGACAAGCCTCCGGGTGTCCTGCTGGTAGACCATTATGATGCCATTGCCATTCTGGACTATTTTCGCATCAAGGCTAAAAAAATCGATTTGATGACCAGAATCCAAACCGAAAACCTGGATGATCAGACCACAGCCGGGCTGTTCGAAGAATTTCATCATTTTGTCCAGGAGATCAACAAAGCCGCCAATGCGTTCGGTCGCAGCATGCGCCAGGACTTGATTTCCAGTCAGCAGATTCTGTCCCAAATCATCAGTGGCAGCACTATTCCCACCTTTGTGATCGACAAAGACCACAAAGTGACCCACTGGAACCGCGCGTGCGAAAAATTGACCGGTTATCCGGCCCGTGAGATGGTTGGCACCGGCAATCAATGGAAACCGTTCCGCTCCCAGAAGCGCCCCACCATGGCCGACCTGGTACTGGACAATGTCAGCCAGGAAGAGCTATGGCGCCATTACTCCACCCGGTGGGAGCCATCATCATTGATCAGCGGAGCCTACGAAGTGGAGGAGTTTTTCCCTCAACTGGGCAATGGGGGGAGCTGGCTCTTCTTTACCGCCGTGCCGATCAAGGCACCCGACGGTACCACCATCGGCGCCATGGAAACCCTCTGGGACCGCAGCGACCGCCACAAGGCAGAGGAGGTCGGCAAACAGAGGAACCAGGAACTGGCCCAAAAGGTGGATCAGCTCCAGAGCAGTGAACAGGCCTTGGCCCAAATTATCAATGGCAGCACCATTCCCACCTTTGTCATCGACAAAGCACACATCGTTACCCACTGGAACAAAGCCCTTGAACGGCTAAGCGGCTGGCCGGCCGACAAGATTGTCGGTACCACCAAGTCTTGGGCGCCTTTTTACGAAAAAGAACGGCCCTCTATGGCCGATGTTATCCTGGATCAGATTGATGAATTTCAGGTCGAACAGCTCTACGGTTCCAAATGGCATAAATCGCTCCTCATCGACGGTGCCTATGAAGCAGATGCCTATTTCCCGCACCTGGGAGACAAAGGCAAATGGTGCTGGTTTACAGCCGCCCCCATCAAGACCCCGGAAGGGGAAATCATCGGTGCCATTGAAACCATCTGGGACAAAACCGAGGAACGCCTGGCCGAAAAGGAGCTTGAACAGCATACGCGTGAGCTGGCCACCTTCTCCTCCATTTACGCCACTCTCAGCGGTCCCCTAGATCTGGAAGGACGCGTCAAAGCCGCTGTCGAAGAGGTGGTCAACATCTTTGATATCGACGCTTTTTGTATTTTTATCCGCAAGCCCGACAACCGGTTCCACCTGCGTTACAGCTGCGGTTTTTCAGATCATCTGTGCTTTCTCACCCGTGTGGCCGATCCCCGGAGTATGGTCGCCCAGGTGGCCCGGGAAGGTAAAATAAAGGTGATTCAAGACCTGGAGGGCGTCGAATTTAAAAGCCGGCAATTGCTCTACGACGAAGGGATAAGGTCCCTGGTCTACATTCCTATCGCCGACAGGGACAAGAACACCTTTGGCGTTATTCGGGCCGGCAGCCGGCAGATCAATCACTTCGGCCCCAATGAACGGCACACTTAGGAACTGATTGCCAACCGTATTGGCGTGGCCATTGTGAACGCCATGCTGGAGCGGGATGTCCAACAACGGGCAAGTTTTCAGGCCCGTTTGATCGGTAGCAGCAACGACGGCATTGTGGCCACCGACGACCGCTGGCAGGTGGTGATATTCAACCCGGCGGCCGAATCCATCTTTGGTCTAACCGGTGATGAGGCCATTGAGAAAATTGACGTCCGCGACATCTACCCCGCCCATATGATCGAGGCTTTTCAAAAGGCCACGTGCGCAGTTGACGCCGAACAGTGCAACCTGCCCTGGCAGGAGACCTTCATTATGGATAAAGCGGGCCAGAGGATTCCGGTAAGATTTTCCGGCGCTGTGTTGCGGCACAAACACAAAAAGATGGGGGTAGTGGCCTTTTTCCAGGATCTACGAGAAATCAAACGCCTGGAAAGGGAGCTGCTCGGCGCCGAACGGTTGGCCGCCGTCGGGCAAACCGTGGCGGGTATGGCCCACTGCGTAAAAAACATTCTTCATGGGCTCAAAGGTGGCAGCTACATGGTCAATATCGGCATCCAGAAAGAAAACGCCGAGAAACTTCAGACCGGCTGGAACATGGTCCAGCGCAACATCAACCGCACCCACGACCTGGTGCAGGATCTGCTCTCCTACTCGAAAGAGCGCCAGCCCGAGATGGCTCCATGCCGGCCCAACGAAGTGGTGGAAGAGGTCGTTGAGTTAATGATAGCTGTTGCCGAAGAGAACAAGGTCACCCTGGAAATCGATCTCTGCCCTCAAATCGGAGAAGTACTGCTTGATGAGCGCAGCCTGCACCGCAGCCTGCTCAACCTGGTGGGCAATGCCATCGACGCCTGCCGCGATGATCCCACCCTGGGCAAGACCCATCGGGTAAAAGTCGCGACCCGTCTGGAAGAGGACCGAACCATCCGCTTCGACGTTTCCGACAACGGATCGGGCATGAGTGAAGAGGTCAAAGAGAAACTCTTCTCATCCTTTTTCAGCACCAAAGGCCCCCAGGGGACCGGCCTCGGGCTGCTGGTGACCAGCAAACTCATCGAAGAGCACCAAGGGACCATCGATGTTGAGTCCCAACTTGAAATAGGCACCACCTTTACCATCCGGCTGCCTAAATTAGAGCCTTTGCCGTAAGATTGAGAATCCGACCCATTATCCCCGGAAGGATCAACCGGTCTCACACAGGGCAAAGATCTGAGAAAATATCTGATCGTTGTCGAATCCTTTCAGCCCTATGGCTCCCGACCGGCAAGAGGCCACGCACAATCCGCACCCTTTGCACAGCACAGACTCGATCTGGGCTCTGCCGGCGAAGCGTTTGTCGGCTTCCGGAATAAGGGAAGGGGCGGAATAGGGGCAGACGGATACGCAAACGCCGCAGCCGCTGCATGCCATGGGATCGACCTGGGCGGTGGTTCCGCTGGTGCGGATCACTTTGCGGGCCAGCAGGGTCACCGCCTTGGTGGCCGCCGCCGCCGCCTGGGAAATGGACTCGTCGATCGGTTTCGGTGCATGGGCCAGACCGCAAATGAAAACGCCGTCGGTGGCACAGTCAACCGGTCTGAGTTTGGCATGGGCCTCCATGAAAAAGCCGTCGTCGTTCAGGGTCACCTTGAATTGCTGTGACAGCGGATTGTCCGCAGGGGGAACGATGGCGCTGGCCAGAACGATCAGCTCCGGGGTTATTTCCATTTTACGCCGCAGGACGGTATCGGAAAAGCGGACCTTCATATCTGCGCCTTCATGGCAGACGTCGAGCCCCTGATCTGCGTTATAACGGATAAATTGAACGCCGGCTTCACGGGCTTTGCGGTATAGATCCTCCCTTAAACCGTAAGTGCGCAGATCCTGGTAAAGGATATAGACATCCATCTTGGGGTTGAGGCGCTTCAACTGCAGCGCATTTCTGATGGAATGGGTGCAGCACAGCTTTGAGCAATAGGGACGTTCGGGGATCCTTGAGCCGACGCACTGGATAAACAGGGCCGTTTTTTTCAAAGCGATGGCGGGGTCTTTTTCAATGAGCCGTCGATCCAACTCCAGCCCGGTCAGGACCCTTTCATCCTGGCCGTAGAGATATTGGTCGGGGGTGTGTTCGCTTGCCCCGGACGCCATAATGGTCACACCATGTTCGATCTCTTCGCTCTGCCCGCCCATTTGAATGGTGGTTTTAAAATTCCCGACATACCCATCCACTTGGGTGATTTCAGCGTTGGTAAAAACATCGACATTGGGGTCTTGCTGGATATCGGCAATCATCCGGCTCAGATTCCGGGGTACATCTTCACCCAGCCAGGTTTCATTCACGTGGATGGCATTGCCGCCCAGATGGTCATTTTTTTCGATCACAACCGTGTGGTACCCCTGGGCGGAAAGGCTTTGGGCAGCGGTGATGCCGGCAATGCCGCCGCCGATGACCAGCGCGGTCTGATTGATCTCGAGCAGGGATTCGTCCAGCGGCTTCATCAGCGCCACCTTGGCCACCGACATGCGGACCAGGTCTTTGGCCTTTTCGGTCGCCATCTCCGGATTGTTCTTGTTGACCCAGGAACATTGGTTCCGGATATTGGTCATCTCAAAGACATATTTGTTTAACCCTGCATTGATCAAGGTCTCCTGGAAAAGCGGTTCATGGGTTTTTGGGGTGCAGGCGGAGACCACCACCCTGTTCAAGCCCTTCTCCTTGATAATCTTGACCATATTGTCCTGGGTGTCCTGGGAACAGCTGAAGAGGTTGATTTCGCTGTGGACAACATTCTCCAGGGTTTTGGCATACTCCACCACCGCGGGGACATCGATCACACCGGCAATGTTGGTGCCGCAGCAGCAGACGAACACACCAATGCGCGGCGGTACGCCCCGGGTGTCTGTCTCTGGGGGTATCTCCTGTTGTTTGGTCAGGCTCCAGCGGGACCCGGCCAACTGGCTGCCGGCAAAACCGGCCGATGCGCTGGCCTCGATCACCGAAGAGGGGATGTCTTTGGGGGCCTCCAGCGCGCCGCATACATAAATGCCCGGCCGGGATGTTTTAACCGGATCAAAGCTGTTGGTGGTGACAAAATTATAGGGGTCCATACCGATCTCGATGCCGCTGGCCAGCAGCGCCGCGGAGGGACTCACCCCCAAACCCACAGACAGGACCACCATGTCAAAGGCGTCCTCAACCCGGCTGCCCGATTCATCATAGTACCGGATCAGGTGCCCGCCGCTGTCGGTGGGCAGAATGTGGGTGATTTTCGATTTGACAAAACGCACCCCGTATTGATCTTTGGCCCGGTTGTAGTATCGTTCAAAGTCTTTGCCCGTCGTACGCATATCCATGTAAAAGATGGCCGCATCCAGGGGATCCTTGCTGTGCTCTTTGGCCAGCATGGCCTCTTTGACGGCGTAAGTGCAGCAGACTGCCGAGCAGTAGCCGTTGGCACCGATATGGACGTCTCTGGACCCGATGCATTGGAGCCATGCAATCTTCTTGGGCTCCTCTTTGTCCGAAGGCCGAACCAGGTGTCCGCCATAGGGCCCGGACGAGGAGAGGATGCGTTCGAATTCAAGGCTGGTCACGATATTTTTGGATGATTTGTAACCATAAACATCGTGGGTCGCCGGGTCATAAGGCGCGCACCCGCTGGACATGATGACCGCACCGACGTTGAGGGTCAGCTCTCTGGTCTGGTCCTCATAGTTGATGGCCTCCGTGGGGCAGACCTCTTCGCATTTTTTGCATCTGCCTTTGGTGAGATAGATACATTTGCTGTCATCGATGGCGTATTTCAGCGGTACGGCCTGGGCATAGGGAACATATATGGCCTTGCGTTTGGCCAAGCCCGCGTCGTATTCACTGGCCACCTTTCGGGGGCACTTCTCCGAACAGGCGCCACAAGCGATGCACTTATCCATATCCACATAGCGGGGATACTGGGTCAACGCGACCTCGAAATCACCCTCTTGCCCGGTAATGGTGTTGACTTCGGAAAGCGTCAGAATCTCGATATTGATATGCCGGCCGACCTCGACCAGTTTAGGTGAGATCACTCACATGGCACAGTCATTGGTCGGGAAGGTCTTATCCAGCTGCGCCATCAGACCGCCAATGGACGGGCTGCGCTCAACCAGATAGACGTAATACCCGGAGTCGGCCGCGTCAATAGCCGCCTGCATGCCGGCAATTCCACCACCCACCACCATTATAGCGCCAGTTGTTTGCTGAGACATTTTTACTCCTGCTCTAAAAAAGATTCGATATTGCTGATATCCAATTCATTCTCACTGATCCCCAACGCTTCGCCGGAAATCCCCATGCCCAACCCCAGAAGCTGGGGGTAGACGATGCTGGCAAGGTGCCGGCTCCCTTTTGGGTCGTCAGACGTCATCATATTCTGAACACGGTCAAACTGCATCTGACAGAAGGGGCAGGCCACGCATAGATAATCCGCCCCGGCATTGAGACCATCGTTGATTTTTCTTTCGGTCAAGTCCATGGAAAGCGTATCCATAACACCCAGCACGGGAGCGCCGCAGCATTCAAGCTTCAAGGGCCACTTAATGCTCTTGGCTCCGGTCACCGAGACCAGTTCGTCGAACACCACCGGGGCAACCGGATTGTCAAACTGCGTGACATCGCTGGGACGCAAGGCATGACAACCATAGTGGGTGGCGATGTTCAGCTTTTTGAATGGATGGGTGACCGCTTTTTTCAGCGGCTTGATGCCGATCTCATGATACAGAACGGAGAGGAAGTGCTTTATTTCGACGGTCCCGGTAAAGCTCAAGTTCTCTTCGGCCAGTACCGCGTTCACCTCCTGTTGAATCAAAGGATTGTGGGCCATCACATGGGCTGCCTTTTTGAGGCTGCCGAAACAGCATTTACACAGCACCATCATATCCACGCCCTGCTTTTCAGCCAGCGCCAGGTTTCGGGCGGCCATCAGGAGAAATGTCTGATCATCGGTATTGCGGATCGGATTGCCGCAGCATTTAAACTCTTTATTGTCCGCCACCTCAATACCGAGTTTATTTAGCACGGCTCTGGCTGAGCGCTCATATTGCGGAACCCGGGCTGGAATGTTGCATCCCAAAAACAGTGTAAACTTCATCGTCGCTTTCCTACAAATATTAATTATCTTAAAGCCTATAGCTACACGCTGCCCTTGGCAGGCTGCGATGGAATCGCCTCTTTGGCCGACAGATTTTTCAGTTCATAGAGTACGTCCGCAACCTTGACCCCTTGGGGACAGTGCTCCTGGCACTGGTAGCAGGTCAGGCAATACCACAACATCCGGGACCCCATGGCCAGGTCTTTGATGCCGAAACCCATGGACCGCATGATCTGGTGCGGCAGCATATCGAGCTCTTGTGCCGGGCTATCGTAGTTTCCCACCACCGGGCACACCGTGGTGCAGTTTTCACAGGTAAAGCAATAGGCATATGTCGAGGCCCGATCCGACAGGCCGGTGCTCTCTTTAAAGGCCTCATTGGCCGAGGTTAAAGGGATAACGTCATCCGATCGATGCAGCAGTTGATAGGGGGCCGTCACCTTTTCACGGGCCTTGGTCACCGGCTTTTCAAACGGCTCAAGATCGAATTTATCCATGTTGAGCCCGCGAAAATAGGAGAATGGCGTCAACACCAGGGGCACTGCATCGCCGCGCTGGATGATCTCTTCACGGACATCGAACCACATCTCACGCAAATTTATACCCGCCGGACAGGCCACGGTACAGCGATCGCAGTTGGTGCACAGGTATATCCCCTGCCCAATGGCCGAAAGTCCCTTGGCGCCAATGGTTTTATCCGAATAATAGTCCTTGAGAAATTCCATCCTTTCAGATGGCAGAATCAACTCATTGCCGATACGGTCAAACGCCACGGCTACCGAACAGCGGTTGCTGCAGGTGCCGCAACGGGTGCAGGCGTCCAGCTCCATCATCTGCCGGGTCTTGATATTGGCAGGGTTGGATGTTCTATCCATCACCGCGTTGGCCAGCAGGCTCACCGGTGTGGTCAGCACATGCAGCATTTTGGAAAAGGGCAGATAGGCCAGGCCGAACAGACAACCATAAACATGAATGTTCCAGTAGGTTTGCCAATTTTCGTATGATGTAAGTTTGGTCAGCTCCATGGCCAGACCCGAAATGATGATGACGGCCAGTATGATCAGGGCATAATAGTCCGGGCCGGCGGTTTTCAAGCGGGGCACTTTCCGGATGAATCGGCGGTAAGCGGCGATGGCGACACCGGCCAGCACCATTAAACCGGCCACGATGAGGAAGGGGTTCAGGTCGAGATAATATCGGTCAT
>JASFKE010000137.1:0-8477 GCA_050118795.1 Desulfobacteraceae bacterium
CGGCACCTATACGGTGGCGTTAAGGGTTACCAACGCCGCCGGCAGCAATACGGCCACCCAGCAGGTGACCGTTCAATCCGACGACACCATCGACCCGGATGCCGACGAAACCATCACCCCGGATGCAAACAATTCAGGTGGAAGTGGGGGTGGAGGTGGGGGCTGCTTCATCAGCAATTTTCATGACTAGGGGTTCGCGAAAAAATATGAATCAAGCTGGATTGCTAATATTGATGGGCCTGGGGGTGTTTTGCTCCGGATGCTCTGCTATCGCAGCAGATGCCCAGCAAGTTCAAAGCAAGCTTTACACAGGCAGGCTCATGATATTGATCGCCGACGACTTTGTGCAACAGATCACCAAAATCCACTATGCGCTGCTAACGGATGAGGATGGAAAAAGCCTGCCGCTCAAATTTGCGGATCCACGCGATATACCGAATGTGAAATCGGGAACGCGTGTCGAAATCATGGGCAGGCAACAAAACGGACGCATCCATGTCCATACCGTACGTATTTTAAAATAATGCGGAGGGTGCCCAATAAGGACACCCTCCTTGCACGAATCATAGGACGATGGAAAATTGGTTTAGACAGCCCCTTCACTCGAAGTCGAACCATCGACGCTGTCTTTACCATGGCTGTGACCCGCCTCCCAACGTTTGTCCATGTAATACAAAATCGGCACGGCCATACGGGAAAAGAGAAGCGAGGCAATCTCGCCGGCCATCAGTGAGATGGCCAGCCCCTGAAAGATGGGGTCGAAAAGAATCACCGACGCCCCAACCACCACTGCGGCGGCGGTGAGCATCATGGGCCGGAATCGCACGGCGCCGGCATCCACCACGGCCTGATCCAATGGAACCCCCTCTTTGACCCTCAGTTCAATGAAATCCACCAAGATGATGGAGTTGCGCACCACAATGCCGGCACCGGCAATGAACCCGATCATGGAGGTAGCGGTAAAAAAGGCGCCCATGGCCCAGTGGGCCGGTAGAATACCGATGAGGGAAAAGGGAATGGCCACCATAATCACCATGGGGGTCGAAAAAGAGCGGAACCACCCCACCACCAGAACAAAAATCAGAATCAACACCACGGCAAATGCGATCCCCATGTCGCGAAAAACCTCGTAGGTGATATGCCACTCACCATCCCACTTCATGGTATAATTTCTATCGCTGCTCGGTAAGCTGGCGGTGTGCTGTTTGATACCGTACCCTTCGGGCAGCTGAATGGCGTCGATCTTCTTGCGCATCTCCAAGATCGCATAAACAGGACTCTCTTTGACGCCGGCGACGTCGCCGGTCACATAGACCACCGGCATCAGATTTTTATGGTAGATGCTTTTGTCAGGCGCCGTCATCTCAGAGCGAACCAGGGAAGATAGTGGAACCAGGCCGCCGTCTGCGGCCCGCATTTTGATGCTCTCCAACCGTTTCACACCCGCACGGTCGGCCAGTGGGAGCTTGAGCACCACGCGCACATCCTCTCTCTCGGTGGGTTGATGCAATAAACCGACCTGCCGGCCGCTCATGGCCAGCTCCAAGGTGCTGCTGATCTGATGCGGCGTGATCCCGTGCAGGGCGGCTTTCTCCCGATCCACATGCAGATGGTAACGGGGATGCTCCTCTTCCATGAACCAATCCACATCCACCACGCCGGGTGTATCTTCAAACACCTGCATGATCTGAGCCGCGATCTCTCTCTGGCGTTCGTAGTCAGGGCCGTAGATTTCCGCCACCAGTGTGGAGAGCACCGGCGGTCCGGGCGGCACCTCCGCCACCTTTATGCGAGCGTTGTGCCGCTGGGCAATCTTGAGCAACTCGGGCCGGACCCTTTTGGCGATGGCATGGCTCTGCTGTTTACGGTGCCCTTTTTCCACCAGATTGACCTGGATATCGCCTTGGTAAGCCTCTTGACGCAAGTAGTAGTGACGCACCAGACCGTTGAAATTAAACGGACCGCTGGTGCCCACATGGATCTGGTAGTCGGTGACCTCGTTGACGGTGGACAGATAGTCGCCCATCTCCATGGCCGCAGCCGCTGTCGCTTCCAACGTTGCCCCTTCGGGCATGTCGATAATGACCTGAAATTCGCTTTTATTGTCAAAGGGCAACATTTTCACACGCACCAGCCCAACCGCTACCATGGCGCAGGCCATCAACAAGAGGCCCACCACACCGGCCAAGAAGAGCCAACGCCGGGGGGTACTGTGAATTAACGGATCCATCACCTTGCGATAGAGGCGCGTACTCCAGTCCTCCTGGGCTTCGTCATGGCCGCCACCGCCGTGGCCGCCACTGCCGCCTTTGGAATTCAACATCCGCACCGCTGCCCATGGGGTGACGATAAAGGCCACCAGCAAGGAAAAGACCATGGCCGCCGAAGCCCCCACCGGAATGGGCCGCATGTAAGGCCCCATCAGCCCCCCCACAAAAGCCATGGGAAGAATCGCTGCAATCACCGCCATCGTCGCCAAAATGGTGGGGTTGCCCACCTCGTCCACGGCCTCGATGGCCATCTTGAAACGGTTGCGGCCTTTATTCTCCGGCAGGTGGAAATGGCGCACGATATTCTCCACCACGACGATGGCGTCATCCACCAGGATGCCGATAGAGAATATCAACGCAAACAAGGTGATACGGTTCAGGGTATAGCCATAAAAGTAAAATGTCGCCATGGTCAGGGCCAGTGTGACCGGTATCGCCAAGGCCACCACACCGGATTCCCGACGCCCGAGTGTGAGCCAAATCAGCAGGGTCACCGAGACAATGGCGATGGCCATGTGATAGAGCAGTTCATCGGACTTCTCTTTGGCTGTCTCTCCATAGTGACGGGTGACTGTCATATGAATATTGTCGGGTATGATGGTGCCGTGCAGATCCTCCACCCGTTGCAATACCTTTTCTGCAACGGCAATGGCGTTTGTGCCCTTGCGCTTGGCCACCGTCAGCGTGATGGCCGGAAAGCGGCCATGCTTTTCAATGGATTTTTCTTCGGCCGCCGGACCGGTACCGAAAAAAAGATATTGATCGGGTTCCACCGGACCATCCACCACCGTGGCGACATCCTGCAAATAGACCGGTCGACCGCTATGAATACCAATCACCACGCGTTCAACATCTGAGATGGTTTTCAAAAACCCGCCGACATGCACCGTGACGCGTCCCTCGCTCGAGGGATAGGTGCCGGCATCGGCTTCTTGATTGGCAGCCTGGACCATCATAGCGGCTTGTGCCAAATCGATATCCACGGAGGCCAATCGGACAGGATCGAAGAGGACTTGCACCTGCCGTTGAGCACCCCCGATAAGAGATGTGATGGAGACATTGGGTTCGCGCTTGACCACGTTTTCAACTTCTGCTGCGACCCGTCGCAGCATGTAATGACCTGATTGCTCGGACCAGAATGTGAGTGCCAGAATGGGCACGTCATCAATGTAGCGCGGCTTGATCAAGGGCATTGAAGCCGCATAGGGAATACGATCGTAGTTTGCCGCCAGCTTGGTTTGCAGCCGGACGATGGACTCCTCTTCATTCTGCCCGACATAAAAGCGCACCACCGCCATGCTCATCCCCGGGCTGGAGGTCGTGTAAACATACTCCACCCCCGGAATTTCCCAAAGCAGCTTTTCCATGGGGCTGGTGATACGCTGCTCCACCTCCTTGGCGCTGGCGCCGGGCATCGGAACGAAGATATCGATCATGGGAACGATGATCTGGGGTTCCTCTTCCCGTGGCAAAGCGATTACCGCTGCGATACCCAAAAGGATAGAGGCAATGATAATCAGCGGGGTCAATTTTGAATCAATAAAAAATTTAGCGATCTGTCCAGCGGTACCGGTGGTATTTTGCATCATCCACTCCGTTGCAGATTATATTAAAATTCCCCCTGTGGGGTTCAAAGTTTACGATTTACTGATATCTTTAACTTTAACACCATCTTTCAATTCCATTGGGATGGTGGAGACATAGTGCTGGCCGATCTTCAGGCCGGAGACGATCTCTACTTGATCGCCAAAGGATTTTCCGGTGCGCACCAGGCGAAAGTGAGCGATCCGATCGTCATCCACGATGAAGACACCGGTCAGTTGCCCCTGTGATACAATGGCGGTTCGGGGGATGAGTGTCATGTCGGCGCCGCCCAGAGGGATGGCGACCCTGGCGAACATACCGGACTTAAAATCCAACCCGGGCGGCATACTGACTTTCAATTGGAAAGAGCGGCTGCGGGCATCCGCCGTCGGAACAATTTGACTCACTTCGCCGACAGTCTCTCCGTTATTCAATGCCGGCACCACGACCTTAACTTTCAGTCCCAGCTTTACCGCCTGGATATGGCGCTCGGGTAACACCAGGTCGGCGCGAAAAAGCCCTTCCTGCTCGACGGCCAAAAAGGGAGTGCCCGGGGATGCAAGATCACCTGGATTGATCATTTTAGCCACCACGCGTCCGTCGTAGGGCGCCCTCACCTTCGCATCTTTTTGACTGACACGAGCGGCCGCTACGGCTGCCTGTGCTTCCCGATGGCGTGCCTCGGCGCGATCGAACTCCTGCTGGGATGCGGATTGCTCACTGAGCAGTTTCTGATAGCGCGCGTACTCTTTGGCCGCCACCTCGGCGTTGGCCTGGGCTCTTTCCATCTGGGCTTTAACCTGGCGCTGGTCGATGGTCACCAACAGATCCCCTTTTTTAATGGTGTCGCCCTCCCGGACATTCACCGAGCGCACCACGCCCATGAGTTTGCTCGAGATAGTACTCGCCGTCCGGGCTGTCACAGTACCGACAGCCTCGTAATAGAAAGGTTGCTGGGTCTTTTGCACCGTGGCAATGGAAGCTTCCACCACCGATTTTGCTTCCCCGGCAGTGGTACCCGGATCGACCTTTTCGCTGCATGCAATTAACCCGACAATCAAAACCGATAGTGACAAACCGTAGACAAGTTGCCGTTTCATATTGTGCTCCATTATTTTTAAGTATCGAAAATTAGTTAAAATCTTTATCTATGGTGCCTGTGGAGAACGCCAATTCGATTCTGGCCACCTTATAGTCATGCAGCGCTTTGAAATTTTGAGTGCGGGCCTGCTGCAATGCCACCTGGGCATCGAGCAGATCCACAATGGTGAGAAGGCCGCCGGCATAGCGGTTGCTGACGATTCGCAAGCCCTCTTCAGCCTGGCCCACGGCTTGCCGCGCCACAGAGATACTCTGCCAGGCACTGCGGGCTTGGTAAAACGCCCGTTGGGTGTCAACCCTTACGGCCAAAGCCAGGCTGTTTTGGATCGCTTCGGCTTGGGAGACTTTAGCTTTGGCTGCGGCGGCTTGTGAAGAGATGCGTTGCCCGCTGTACAGGTTTACCCGAACAACGGCGCCCAGGCTATAGTTGTCATGGGTATCGTTGAAATCCTCAGAATTGATTTCATAGTTGCCTTGGAGCGCCAAAGTGGGCAGATGGCCTGCTTTGGCCCGCTTCACCCCCCTTTGGGCAATCGTCTTTTGAAGATCGAGCTGCTTCAAATCAGGCCTTTGGCTCAAGGCCAAATCCATCCAATGGGCCATATCCCCTTTGGGCGGGATGCATAGCTCAAGTCGGGTCGAGGGAGCAAAGGCGCTCTGCTGCTCCTGCCCCATGGCGGCGTTCAGGGTGACCTGGGCCACCTGAACCTGGCTTTCGGCCCAAAGGCGTTGCTGCTCCAAATCGGCAATGCGCACCTGGGCACGCAACACATCGCTCTTGATCGCAAGGCCGCTGCGGAAGCGATCTTCCACCAACTTTAAATGGGCGCGGGAGGTCTCTAATGATTGGGTGATGACCTCAAGATTTTCACCAGCCAGCAACAATCCGACATAGGCCTTGCCGGCCTGGGCGATAACTTGCTGCTCCAACCGAAGCAAACCGAGTTCGGTAGCCTCTTTTCCTTCGATGGCCTGTCTCCATCCGGTTCGGGTTTGGCCTCCATCAAACAGACGCCACGACATAGAGAGCGCCGTATTGAAATTTTGGACCGCATCCGGGTCATTCAATGCATCCGGGCTGAAATCCGAGCTTTGAATCACCCCCTGGTTCAAACTGGTGCCAAAGGCCCACAAGGGGCTGTTGGTGTAGTTGAAGGTCTCGGACAGATAGAATTGGGGCAGCAATCCGGAACGGGCCGAGATCACCTGGGATGCCGCAGCTTCCACCGCAAACCGCGCCGCGACCACTTGCGGGTTGTGTTTTACAGCGGCAGCCATAGCTTCGTTGAAGGTCAAGGGTTGGGGGATCTCCTCTGTTGCCGCCGTCGATGCAGATGCCCACAAAACGGCTCCGCAGCACAGAGGCAACAACAGCTTAAAAATTCGCATACGCCGACTCCTATAATACACGTTCATTCATAAACCATCTGTTAATAATTGGGGTAAATTCGTCGTTCTTGGGTAAGGAACCAAGGAGAGATCATTGGTTACAAAAGTCATCATGTTGTCATCCAATTTCATGGCACCCGTCAGTATCACATTGGAAAAACATTATTTTTCGGCGAAAGTTGTGTTTCTGCCAACAGTTGTGTTTCTGCTAAAGGGAGGAAGCTGTAGTGCAATACCACGAAGACCGATAACGCAGTCCCAAGAAACATTATCAATAGGGCGCTGGAAGCCTATAACTAAATAGTTTTAATCGTACTGGAAATATGCGATGGATATTTATCAAGGTGAGATTTATACCACAAAGATAGATAAAAATACACAAAGACAACCCTTTTGGGCACCTATTTCATGCTGCAATACGCGCAATACCCGAACAGGAGACAGATATGGACAGAGGTGGATATCGGATGGGAATCGACTTGGGGGGCACAAAAATTGAATCCGTTTTGATCGATGTAAATGGCGAAATTCATCTCAGGAAACGCATTCCAACACCTCGCACAGATGGAGATCCTGCTGCCGAATATCAGGGCATTGTAGATGCGGTGGTTGATTTAATCGATACGACCCGGGCGCATGTGCCCAAAAGCGCTAATTGCACCATCGGAGTAGGCATCCCCGGTACCATCAACCCGAAAACACAACGGGTACAAAATGCCAACACCACCTGCCTGGCCGGCCGGCCTTTTAAAAAAGACCTGGAAATTCGGCTGGGTCGTCCCATTGGTATGGAGAACGACGCCAACTGTTTCACCGTGGCCGAAGCACGGCAGGGTGCGGGCAAAGGGTACGCCATGGTATACGGAATCATCATGGGCACCGGTTGCGGCGGGGGCCTGTGCATCGACGGACGCCTGCATCGCGGCCGGCATCAGATCGCCGGGGAGTGGGGACACCTCTCGGTAGATCCCAAGGGCGCCGTCTGCTACTGCGGCAACCCCGGTTGTGTGGAGACTAAAATCAGCGGTGCGGGCGTAGAAAACGCCTATACCCATAGGTATGGAGACCGGCTGAGCATGCAACGCATAATATCGGGCTACCGCCGGGGAGATTCAGCCTGTCGGACAATCTTCGAGCAGTTTATAGACGACTTCGGTCGCTGTATGGGAGGGCTCATTTCCATGCTGGATCCCGATGCGGTGGTTCTGGGCGGGGGGCTCTCCAATATTGAAGAGCTTTACACCATCGGAGTTCAAAAAGCGCGTACCTACGCCTTTCACGAGCAGATCGAAACCCCCATCCTCAAAAACCGTTTGGGAGACTCCGCAGGGGTTTTTGGGGCGGCAGGGATAGGAAAATAGCCCCCATTCATAAAGTTCACCACTGGTTTATTCCTCCAATGTATCTCTTGCATGCCATTAATTCATTGCTGACAAGGCTTTTAACCTTTTTTACCCTCTTTTTGATGCAACCACAGGGTTACGAGTTCACCAAATGTAACATGGACTCCACAATGTGAAACAAAGGTTATACAGAGTATATAGATCACAACCTAAAAAGATTTCCCCCAGACCGCCCCTCAATCATAACATACTGTCATAACTATACATTAAAACTCAACAACCATTTGGCACATCATTTGCTTTTATAGAATATCAATAAAGAAAAAGCGCAAAGCTGAACGCCGGATGTTAACAATGAATTATAGTGGTATAGAATCATACCACTATCGAAAGGCACCCCAAAAATGAAGAAAAAAACAGCAGCTTTCCTCAGTCTGATCTTCTTAGTGTTTGGTACCGGAACCGCCAACGCCCTGGCACATGAATATTACCACGGACTCCATCATTTGAGCGAACCATTGGTAATCCTGCTGCTGGGAATCGGATTGATCTGGACAGCTGGTGTCTGTCGTAAAAATTTGCAATAATAACTAATTCATCCATATAAACAGAGCGGCCTGTGTAATTTCCCACAGGCCGCTTCATTATTGTGTAATACCGCGACGACCGATAACGCAGTCCAGATTAATTATCTTAAAGCCTATCGCATTAAGTGGGCGATGGCCTTCTCTAACCCATCGATAGAAAGCTCAAACATAGGAAAGATATTGCTGATCAGGCCGATGGTGCG
>JASFKE010000138.1:0-8445 GCA_050118795.1 Desulfobacteraceae bacterium
TCGTGAACACATATGTTTCCGATTCCCCTAAACCGGACTTCAAGCGCATTGCCAGTGACTTTGAATCCCAGGTGCTGGCCCAGGCCAAACAAAAGCTGGATAGGTTTATTAACCGCCATTTCAAAGAGATACGCATTGGCAAGGCTGAGGTTGTTTCAGGCACCGATTACAAACAAATCATTCAATATGTCGAATCTGAAAAGATCGATCTGATCATAATGGGCACCGGTACCACCCTTCAGAAGGTCATGTTTGGCGCGGTGGCTGAAAAAGTATCGAGACTTGCCACTGTCCCGGTGATGCTGATCAAAAGCAGTGAAAATAAATGAATAAAAGCACCCCACGCAATAAAGGAGAGAAACCATGGCAACCACACGCAAAAAGAGAGATCCTTTTCTTTGGGAGGCATTGATATCGATCATGGGGTTGATTGTTTTTATCAGCCTGGCGATCGTGGTCTATGAATCAGATGCCCATGTACCCATTCTATTGGGTGTGCTTGTTGCAGCGATTATCGGCCTGAAGGCCGGTTTTGCCTGGAAAGAGATCGAAACCGGAATGCTCAATGGCATTACCAATTCACTTCAGGCCATCGTTATTTTGGCCATAATCGGTATCCTCATCGGAGTGTGGATCTTAAGCGGTGTGGTTCCGACGCTGCTCTACTACGGCTTGAAAATATTGCACCCAAAGATATTCCTGCCGGCCGCGTTGATTATATGTTCGATCACCTCTCTGGCAACCGGTACCTCCTGGGGCACCACCGGAACCATCGGCATCGCTTTAATCGGCATTGGCGAAGGGTTGGGATTTCCTCTGCCCATCGTGGCCGGCGCGGTACTTTCAGGTGCCTATTTCGGTGATAAAATGTCCCCCTTGTCGGACACCACCAATATGGCTCCGGCAATGGTAGGCACAGACCTTTACACCCACATAAAGCACATGAGCTATACAACCGGCGCAAGTTATGGCCTCACTTTGGTCATCGAGTTCATCCTCGGCTTTTTTTATGGCGGCGGGCAGGCCAATTTGGATAAAGTCAATCAGATCCTGACCGGGATCGACGCCCAATTCAGCATCAATCCGCTGTTGTTGATTCCTCCGGCACTGGTCATGACCTTGGCGATACGAAAAATACCAGCCGTGCCAGGCATCGTGATCGGGATCCTGTCGGCAGGTGTTCTTGGGGCGATCTTCCAAGGCAACAGCTTCGGAAACCTGATCTCTGCAGCCTATGGGGGGTATGCCAGCAACAGTGGCATTGAAGCTGTGGATAACCTGCTGACCAAAGGTGGTTTTGAATCCATGATGTACACCGTTTCCCTGGTGATCTGCGCCATGATGTTCGGCGGAATCATGGAAAAGACCAACCAGTTGAGGGTGGTTGTCAGCGTGATTCTGAAAAAGGCCCAATCCACCGGTTCGTTGATCACAGCCACCATTTTGACGGCAATCGGTTCAAATCTGATCCTGTGCGATCAATACATGTCCATCGTGATGACCGGTAAGATGTATGCCCAATCATACAAGGACAAAGGCCTGCATCCCAAAAACCTTTCACGGGCCATTGAAGACAGTGCCACGGTAACGGCCAATCTGGTCCCGTGGAACTCGGGCGGGGCTTACCAGGCGGCAACCTTGGGCGTGCCCACCATCACCTATTTGCCGTTTAACTTCTTTTGTTGGCTTACGCCGATTGTATCCATGCTCTATGGTTGGTTCAATATCACCATTGATCCATTGGAAGAAGAGATCGAAATTTCTGATCAAAATAGCGAACAAAGCACCGCATGACAAAATGACGAACCATCGCTTGCAAGCGTCAGAAAAATGAAAGGGAGATACGGATATGTTTAAAACTATCTGTTTCAAAGTCATATTTGCCATCTTGCTGTCCGGGCTGTTGTTGGGGCACTGGAGCGCGCCTGCGCTGGCCGTCGACGTAGAGTTGTCCAAAGATTCCACCCTGGAGGGTATTTTACGGCGTGGCGAACTGCGAATCGGCATTGAAGTCGGCTACATGCCGTTTGAGATGATCGACAAACGCAGTGGGCTGCGTCAAAAGGAGATCCGGCATGGTGGATTTCGACGCAGGGGGCGTCAACTCAGCTTGATGGGGTTTGATATCGATATGGGCATTGAGATGGCCAAGGCGTTGGGCGTCAAGCCGGTATTTGTGGACACCTTGTGGCCCAGTATTATACCGGCCTTGAATTTGGGGCGTTTCGACATCATTTTCGGCGGGATGTCGGTTACCGAATCCCGCAAGCAGAAAGTGGATTTTGCCGATCCATTCATGACTGTTGGCCAGACCGTTCTGCTCAATGCCAAGCATAGGCAGACGGTCACATCCTACAAGGATCTCAATGACCCTGAATTCGTCCTGGTATCCAAACCCGGCACCACCGGTGAGCAGGCTGTGCAGCGCCTGATTCCCAAGGCCACATATGAAACAGCCGATACGGAAATCGACGGCGCCATGCGCGTGCTCGAAGGAACAGCGGACGCCTTTATCTATGATTATCCATTTAATGCCGTTTTCAGCGCCATGCACCCATCGGAAAAGCTGATCTTTCTGGATAAGCCCTTTACCAGGGAGCCCATTGCCTGGGCGATTCGAAAAAACGATCCGGATTTTCTCAAATGGTTGAACCGATTTTTGAAAGGAATTAAGCAAGGCGGGCGCTTTGAAACAATGCACCAGAAGTGGTTCAAAAACACCGATTGGTTCAAATACGCACGCTGACAAAATCTTACATTCACGGCTTTGATTTTCATTCGATATGAAAAATGGGAAACAATAGAACAAAACGCAAGATAAACCTATTTCTCTTTTTCGTACTCTGTGTTTTTATTTTCGGTCTGGTCAATGAGGTTAAACCTGGCGAGAATACCCTGGCAGTGGACATTCAGATAACTGCGCCATGTGTTATGCACTACAACAGCACCTATACAGGATTTGATATTGAACTTTGGGAAGAAATAGCCAAAGAGCTTGGGCGGTCGTTTACCTATCATGAGACCGATCTGAAGGGTATATTCAAGGACCTGGTCGAAGGTCAAGCCGATGCGGCTTTTTCATGCATCACCATAACTGAAGAACGGGAGAAGCTAGTTGACTTTTCCCACCACTATTTGGATTCCGGCCTGCGTATCATGGTCTTGAATAAAACAAAGTTCAGCCTGACCGAATCTTTAAAATCACTCTTTTCACCAATAGTCGTCAAATCGATAACTTACATTGGAATGTTCATCATCATCTGCGGTCATGTCTTTTGGCTTGTTGAAAGGGGGCATAAATGCGTCAGTACCAAATACTTTCCAGGAATATTCCAAGCTTTTTGGTACGTTCTGGTGACGATGACCACCGTCGGCTATGGAGACATTGTGCCCCGCAATTGGGTCGGCCGGGTGATGGCCTGTCTGGTAATGGTTATCGGCATCGGTTTTTTCGGATGGGCGATTGCACAACTGTCTTCGGAAATCACAATAGAGAAACTCCAGTCCGGTATCAGCGACCACCGGGATCTTCGAAATAAATTAGTTGCCACAGTTGAAGGCACAACGAGTGTCGCTGCCTTGGAAAATATTGATGCCTTTGTCGTAACTGCGAAAACAATTGATCTTGCATACGAAAAGCTCTTAAAAGATGAGGTTGATGCCTTGGTTTTTGACGCACCGACAATCATTTATTATGCCCGCAACAAAGGCGCAGGAAAGGTCTCGGTTGTAGGTCCGCTTTTTGACATCCAATACTACGGTTTCCTGTTCCCCCACGGGAGTGAACTGCGTGAGCCGGTCAATCGAGCCCTTTTAAAATTAAGAAAGAACGGCACATACGACAGACTCTACAGCAAATGGTTCGGTTCATACTAGTTACTATAACCGCCGCTATCGCACCCGCTATTTCACAGAATCTGGCATTCTCGGATCAAACGATTTGTCTTATATTGACCAAAGATACATACTCGACTTTTTTCTCATAATTTGCAGTTTGAAGTATTCAGAGCAAACAGCCTGTGCAACGCCGTAACACAGATGCAACGGCAACAAATGCTCCTCTCTGGGGTGGCAATACCGGGCAGAAGGAGCTTTTGTCCACTCGACAAGCCTTTTTGCCCGTTCCTCTTCATTGAGATCAGGGCTGGAACAGGTCTCCAACAGCCAGCTGTCAAAAGATCCATTCATTGCTTTTGATTGATCCGTTTCCGGTGTAAAAAACGCCTTCATGTTGTGAAACGAAAAGCCCGAGCCGATTATCAACAAATTCTCATATTCCAAGTATTGAAGAGATCGGCCCATGTTGAGGTGTTCGGCAGGATTGAGGCTGCTGACAAGGGATAGCTGGACACATGGAATATCAGCGTCCGGATACATGATCTTTAGCGGTACAAACAGGCCGTGATCAAAACCTCGCTGTTCGTCAAGCCTGGCTGAAATACCTGTGTTTTCGAGCTGGCGGTGAATTTGCTGCGCAAGCAACGGTTCTCCTGGGCAAGGGTATTTGATATTATAGGACTCCTCCGGGAATCCGTAATAATCGTATATCATTTTTGGATTCGCTCCAGAAGTAACAGTGGGAATGTTTTCTTCCCAATGTGCGCTTACAACTATGATGGCAGATGGTTTTTTTATGGCAGAGGAAATTTTTTTCAGACAATCCACCATCTCTCTATGCCCATCATCTCCAAGAAGTGGCAGAGGCCCTCCGCCATGGGACAGAAATAATGCCTGATGTTTATTTTTCACAGCCCCTCCATTCTGAATAATATAGTACATGCATCAGTTGCTAATACAAGAGCCATTATCTGTTTTTTCTTTCATGTAGATTTGATGATGTGCCCGGCTAACGTTGCCATCGATCCAGGGGGCGCTTGAGAAAATAATAGGCGATGGCGATGGCGACAATCAGCGCTGCAATGCCGATGATACTCAATCCGGAATACGCTTTCACATCGAGTATGATGACCTTGCGGGTGATGGCGATCAGCGCCACTTCCAGCACGATTTCAGAGTGAACGACTTTTTTGGATAGATAGGCTTTGATTGTTTCCAGCAGTTCCACGCCGATCAATATCAAAAGGAAGAATCCGAAGATGTCCAGCAATTGGTCGATTTCCAGCCAGAAAACAGGTGGGGAAATGATATCCTGAATGATGATGTAAGCCAGTTCGATGGTCGAAATCAGTACCACTACGATCATCATGAATATCAACGACACGATGATGATGTGCTCGAATTTTTGCAGTAACCCCTTAAACATGAATCCATTCTCCTGGTGAGTCGTTAGCGTACCACCCGGGTTAGGGCACCACCCACAGGGCCATGTCTTCCGCCTTTTGAAGCAGGCCGCGAGATGTACTGCCGAAAAAAGTACTGCCGCTGCGGCCGCGTCGGCCCATGGCCACGGTGGCGATGCCATTTCCTCGCGCATAACCGAGGATTGATCGGGTCACCGTAAGTTTACCGTCAACGGTGACGAACGACACGCGCTCTTTGTCTATGCCGTTTTTTTGCAGAACAGCCATAGCCTGGCTGTAAAAATCTGTCATGCAGTGCTGGTCTTCATCCCGCAGAACATTTTCGGCCGCCTGAAGGCTATCATCGGTCAACTCGATTTCACAGAAGTCTTGGAGCCGCGGACGGACATGCAGCAGGTGAAGCGCTGGCGCAGGCTGATCCGAAAGCATATAGGCGATGTGATCAAGTGCGCGTAGGGTGGACTGGCTGCCATCGGCGGCCAGCAGGATTTTGTCGGATGTTACCGTGCCGTCGACCACCCAGATAGGGATCACGTCGGAGTGCTCCACAAGATTGGCCGTAACACTGCCCATCAGCCATTGTCGCATATAGGAGGCCCCACGCCGCCCCACCAAGATGGCATCACAGGACTTGGCCGTTCCAAGGGCCAGAAGATCATCGGCCACAGCCGTGTTGCGGGGCAGCGTAAGCCGCCGGATGCGGTCCTGGTCAACACCGCCGGCCGCCATTCTTCGGGCGGCGGTTTCCAGCGTCTGGTTTGCTTTTTCTTCATTCTGTGCCATTACCTTTTCCAGGGCAATTCGGGCACTGTGCTTGCGATGGGCTTCATCGGCCAGATATTGGGAAAGAGCGGGTTGGATATGTACCAGGGTGTAAGCAACCGGTGCAATCGTCGCGGTCATCTGAGCCGCGTAGTCGATGGTTTCAAGGGATTGTCTGGAATTGTCTACGGCCACGAGTATTTGCTTTTCCATGGATGGGTTGCCTTTCTAAGTGGACGATGGCCTGCGCAGGCCATCGCAGGTAAAGCCGTTGAATTACGCTATGGCGTACGGTGCAAATCATCTTTCAGTTAATCCACCCAGGTGTGCGGCGATAACTCAATTCCGGATCGGCAGGCGATTCTTCCAACCAAATGCGCCGCAACCGGCAGGGGCCGGCTTTTGTGGCGGCATGCATTCGAATCAAAACCATCTCTTCCCACAAAGCCTAATGCAGGTTTGTTTACTTGCCCTTTATTTTAACGCGCGCCCGACAAGTCGTGCAAGGAAATTGTTTTTCGTATTGGCGTCTCCCAAAAATATATGTTAGGGCAATCTTTTGAGAATCAATAGCTATAATTTGATTGCCGCATCTTAAATTCAACCGTTAAAGGCGGAGCGCATCAACCATGACTGATATCAACCAATTATTGGGAAAACTTCTCAACAGTGGAGCTGCCGGCGGTTTTGCCGGTGGATTGGCGGGCGGACTCGCCAGCAACATTTTTACCAGTAAATCCGGTCGAAAATTGGGAAAAAAAGCAATCAAGATGGGCGGAGTCGCTGCGGTGGGTGCAATTGCATACGCCGCTTACCAGCGTTACGGCGCCGGGGGGGCTGCAAATACAGAGGCTGTTTTAGAAAATAAGAAACCATTACGGGTCCCTCCTCCTCCTCCTCCAGGTTCTGAATTTCTGCCAGCTAAAGAGGACTCAGCAGCTCAGGAGCAACTGGGATTGATATTGGTTCGTGCCATGATCGCCGCGGCAAGGGCCGATGGAAAACTCGATGCCCAGGAAAGCCAAGCCATATTTCAACGCATCGAGGCTCTGGGTTTAGAGGCCGACGAACAGGCCTTATTGGTCGCTGAAATGGGACGCCCAGTGGATATGGATGCCATTGTAAGCAGTGCCGGCAGCCCTGAAATTGCCGCCGAAATATACATTGCATCGCTGCTGGCAATCGATGTCGATACGGTTGCTGAAAAATCATACCTCGCCATGCTCGCTGCACGTCTTAATCTCGCACCGGAGCTGGTGAATGAATTGCATCGTCAAGTGGAGGCACACTCCACCATTGAAGGTTAGGGTTCTAAGGCAGATAGCAATGGTTTCCCGGAGTATCAGCAGTGCTGAGGAGTGCTCTAATTTAGCTTTAAGGGATATGGACATAATATACTTTTTATAATATAACCTGAATACTCAGCTTGTGCCTGTCCGGAAAAAGTACCTCTTGCCATTTATTCTGGTTCTCTTGTTGCGTGTCGATTTTAGGATTACCAATGAATATCTTATGCAAACAAACCTTAACCCCATAGTTGGAAGCGATGGCAAAAAGGCTAACAACATTTGACTCTGGAGCCCTAAAGAGTTTTGCAACGATGGGGTTCAGAATGAGCGAACTCTTGAAATCTGCTTTTATCTGGGGGGGGCTATCAATTTTCTTCCTGAATGCTTGTACCGGCTCTTTGCCATTGTCAGACATTAAGGGGCCATTTACTTACCAACAACCCATGGAGCTTGTTACCGGTGGGTTTCAGCGTTCCTATCGTGTGCACGTACCTTCGGCATATGACGGCTCAACCTTGTTGCCGTTAGTCGTCGTTATTCACGGAGCCTTTGACAATGCAAAGGGCATGGAGAAATTTTCCGGCTTCAGCAAACTCGCCGACCGGGAAAATTTTATTGTCCTCTATCCAGAGGGTATCGGGATCTTAGGCTTTTTCCAACATTGGAATGCAGGGCACTGTTGTGGAAAAGCCGCCAGCGACCAGATCGACGACGTAGGATATCTTGCCAAGGCTATAGAAGAGGTCTCCACGCGCTTGTCGGTGGATCGAAGCCGGGTTTACATGGTCGGTTTTTCAAACGGCGGCATGATGACTTATCGATTCGCTGCGGAACATACTGAAATGCTAGCGGCGGCTGCCCCCATCGCAGCTAGTATTGGTGGCCGTTCAAATGCGGACGCTCCGCAATGGCTTATCCCGGCGCCAAAGAAAGAGCTGCCTATCCTCATTATGCATGGCTCGGATGACGACGATATACCTTTTGCGGGCGGTGTCTCGATGCACCGTGGGGGTGAGCGGACCTATCTTTCCGTTGAAGCATCGGTTCAATTCATGATTGACGCCAATGGCTGCAAGGGCGCGCCTGTGGTTACAGCCTCGCACGATGGGGCGGTTCAGATGAACAGGTGGGAT